>CAXGUU010000181.1:0-6832 GCA_964012875.1 uncultured bacterium | reverse complement strand
CTCCTTGTGGGATAACCGCGGCACCGACGCACGTTCAATTGATGCCGTTATTCACCTGGGCGCATGCACCGACACGACAGAATGGGACGGACGTTACATGATGGCGAATAACTTCGCTTATTCGCGCCTGGTGTTCGAATTTTGTTGCGCTCGAGCGGTCCCGTTTGTCTACGCGTCCAGTGCGGCGGTGTACGGCGGCAGTAGAGGATTCAGCGAAATCGAGCAAAACGAGTCTCCGCTTAATGTTTATGGCTATTCTAAGCTTGCGTTTGACCAGTACGTTCGTGTGAATCTCAAGCGCGCGACGGCACCGGTGGTGGGATTGCGGTACTTCAACGTGTACGGGCCGCGCGAGGGGCATAAAGGCAGTATGGCCAGCGTTGCCTGGCACTGGTACCAGCAGGCGACGAGCGAAGGCCGACTCAAAATCTTCGAGGGGTCGCACGGCTTTGCTGCCGGGGAGCAGCGTCGTGATTTTGTACATGTCGACGACGTTGTCGACGTCACTTTGTGGGCGGCAGCACAATCGTCGTTACAGGTTTCGGGCATTTACAATTGCGGGACAGGTCGGGCACAAACGTTTAACGACGTTGCCCAGGCTATCGTCAGGGCGCTGCCGGAAACCGTCATTGAGGAGATAGCGTTTCCTCCCCGCCTGTTGGCCGCCTATCAGGCGTATACAGAGGCCGATCTGAAGCGCCTTCGTGAAGCGGGTTATGACCGTTCTTTTAAGGACGTCGCGACCGGTATTGAGGAGTACGTGCGCTGGCTAGACTCCTGAAGAGCGGTTATACGGTAGCTTTTGCCTTCCTCATCCCGTGGTTGCTGGCGCGAATATTCTGGCGCAGCCGGCGCGAGCAAAAGCACCGGGAGCGCTGGACCGAGCGCCTTGGTTTCTACCCGTCAAAGTCCGATTTGCGCAGGCCGTTATGGATACATGCGGTCTCGGTTGGAGAGAGCATGGCGGCGGCCCCGATGATCAAGGCGATTCGAGGGCGCTATCCCCATCTTGATCTGGTTATTTCGAATACGACCTTAACCGGCTCTGAAACCGTTTATCGCTTGTTCGGAGATGAAATCAGACAAGTCTATTTTCCGTACGACCTGCCATTTTGTGTCAATCGTTTCCTCGATGAATTCGACCCTCGAATGTTGTTGCTCCTGGAAACGGAGCTATGGCCAAACACTCTGTCGGTATGCGCGGGGAGGCGCATACCGGTATTGCTGGTAAATGGCAGGTTGTCAGATGTGTCGTTGCGGGCGTACAAGCGGGTGAGTTCATTGAGCCTCGAAATGGTGAAGGAACTGACATGTGTGGCAGCCCAGAGCAATGCCCACGCGCGTAGGTTCATCGACCTCGGGGTAGAGCCGGAAAAAGTCCACGTCACGGGCAGCTTGAAATTCGATTTTGAACTTCCCCCGAGTTTGTACGAACAAGCGGCGGTTTTGCGCAGGTCGCTCGATGTGAATCGCCCGGTGCTGATGTTTGGTAGTACCCGGGAAGGTGAGGAAAATATAATTCTTGAATCGCTGCAACGGCTCTATAGCGAAATACGCGATCTTATCGTCGTGATTGCCCCACGTCATCCTGAGCGATTTGATGCCGTAGCCGCCATGTGCCGCCAGGCAGGATTGAATGTGGCAAGGCATTCGAACATTCAGCACTTCTCGGCGCAGGCGAATGTACTAATTGTCGATCGCATGGGTGAGTTAACGCGATACTACGCGGCTTGCGATATCGCATTTGTCGGGGGCAGTCTGCTGCCTTATGGCGGGCACAACATCCTCGAACCCGCGGCTTTGGGTAAGCCGGTTTTATCTGGTCCTCATACATTCAATTTTGCGGAAACTGCCGAACTTCTCGCCGGAAATGGCGCTATGGTCGAAGTTGGCGGCGCCGATGACCTCGCTGACGCTGCGAAGCGCTGGCTACTCGATAGTAATGAGCGCGACCGCGTGGGACGTATTGGTCAAGAATTGGTACGTCAACACGGTGGCGCGACACAGAAAACGCTTGGACTGGTGGTTGATTTGATGGTCGAAACGGAGGTGACAATGTGAATAGATACACAAGTCCTGTTCGAGTCAGCGGGAGCCTTGCGAGTGACCTGCTAGACTTACGGCCGGGGACAAGTAGCGATGACTCACTATTCGCGGAACGAAGGGTGCAGATGATAAATAAGCGTGCAGTAGCAGCGGCAATAGCATTCAGTGCGGTGATACTCGGTGGCGCCGGTACGGCGGCCGCCGAGCAGGTTTTTGCATACCCGAACGCGGGGCAGTCCGAGGGGCAACAATCGCAGGATCGGTTTGAGTGTCATCAATGGGCTGTGAACCAAAGCGGTTTTGACCCGACTACTGCTCCGGCGCTGGCGAGCCGTCCGGCACCACCACCGCCCAGTGCTCATTCGGGCTATAGCGACCGTCCGCCGCCAAAAAGGGACCGTGGCGTATTGGGTATCGGCGATGGGGGATTTTTTGAGGGCGGTGGCATGGTTGGCGACGCCGCGACCGGTGCGGCGCTGGGTGCAGCGGGCGGCGCTCTAGCCGGCGATGCCGGCGAAGGCTCGGCCATTGGTGCCCTAGCGTCCACGGTTTTCGGTGCGCTGTCGAGATCGTCACGTCCTAGCGAGCCACCACGGACGCAGCAACAAACGTCGAACGCGGAGTATCAGTACTACCAGCAACAGCAGGCGGCGGCAGATCAAGAGTACAACGAGCGCCTGGAACGGGTCGGCGAATACAACAGGGCCTATGGCGCCTGTATGACCGCCCGCGACTACACGGTCAACTAGAAACGGTCAATCAGCGCAGCAGCGCTTGAATCGATTTGAAGCTTGGGTGGTTCGCGTCACCGAGCCATTCGAACACCACCGATTCGGCGCTGACTATATTGACGCCGCTACAACGCATGCGATCCAACGCGTTTTGGTAATTCTCGAGCCTGCGTGAGCAGATGGCATCTTCCACGACGAACACCGAATGTCCGTTCCCTGCCAGACCAAAAGCCGTTTGCAACACGCAAATGTGTGCCTCCATGCCAAGCAGGATTACCTGAGAGCGATTTTCCTGTTGGAGCGCTGACACGAATGCGTCGCACGCCATGGCGGAAAATTGAGTTTTTTCGATCCGCGATGCGTTTGCCGGCGTGTGGCAGGATATTTCGGGTAGTGTGTGGCCGAGACCACGCGGGTATTGCTCGGTTAACACCATCGGTATTTGTAGTTCATTGGCCGCTCTGATCAACAGCGCGCTGTTCTGCACCACCCGATTGAGTACTTTGGATGGCATGGCCGCACCCAGACGTTGTTGGATATCAACGACAACCAACACCGAATCATCAGTTCGACAGATTGGAGAACTCATGTCCGCAATCGGTATTCCGGTTTCGAGGTACGCTGCATCTTATTTCTGCTGATCTTCCGCTGTCGCTGGTTCCTGCAAATTTGCTGACGTAAGCCAAGCATTCGCGCTCCCAAGATCCTGCGGCGAGAGACTGCCTGCCGCTTGCTTCAGTCGTAACATTTCGACGATGTAGTCATAACGGGCGCGGGCGTAGTCTCGTTTGGCCTGCGACAGTCCGCGTTCAGCTGCAATGACATCTATTGCCGTGCGCGTCCCGACTTCAAATCCGGCTCGCGTTGAATCCAGCGCCGTCCGGGAAGACAGCACTGCCTGATTCAGGGCATTCACAGAGCTTATGTGCGATTGGATGCCGAGGAACGCTTGCCGGGTGCGGCGCTGTACCGAGCGTCGGGTCTGTTCCAGGCGCTCGAGGGCCGCCTGATGACGATGCTCTGCTTCTCTGGTCGCCGATGATACTCGTCCCCCTTCGAATATCGGAATTTGCAGGCGTACGCCAATGTCGCTCTGATCAACCTTGGTCGAGCCGAAGCGGCCGCCTTGTTTGTTAAAACCGTGGCCACCGACTACATCTATGCTCGGCAGGTGCCCAGAGAACTGGCGTTTGATTTCGGTCTGCGCGATCTCTGTTTCAACCCATGCCGCACTGAGTTCAAGATTGTTATCGAGGGCTGTTTCCGTCCACGTGTCGATGTCCTCAGGAACTGGCGATACTAGCGGCATTTCTCCGCCTAGCGGAGTCAGCGCAGGATGGTAGCTTGAAGTGATTTCTCTCAACGCCTCATGCGCGTTTTCGATGGCGTTGCGGGCGCTGATCTCGCTGGCCAGAGCGCGATCGAAGCCTGCCTGGGCTTCCTGGACATCGGTGATAGCAATGAGGCCGACGTCGAAACGTTGCTGGGCCTGCTCGAGCTGGCCTTGAAGTGACTGCTTTTCAGCAATCGCGAATGCAAGATTGTCCTCGGCAGCAAGAACGTCAAAGTAGCGCTCCGCGACGCGCACCATTAAATCCTGGTGTGCTGCCAGGACTTCCAGCTGGGCCTGTTGCAGGCGTTTATCGGCTTGTTTTAGCGCGACATACCGGTCGTGATGGTAAATGGGTTGCTCGGCGTTAATCCTGTAGTTATGCGTGCTGAAAGACACGATGCCGCCGGCGCCAAACCGCGACGGGTTATCTATGTCCTGTCGCACTTCGCTCGCGCCGGCGTCGAAATTTATGCGTGGAAACCATAAGTCAGCACGCGCCTGGGGGATGCTTTCTGCCGCAGCTGCCGCCAGCGTCTGGGCTTCACGGTAAAACGGGTCACGGTCTTCCGCCTCGCTGAGCACGGCCAGCAGATCAGTTGTGCCGAAGCAATCTGAACAAGCAGCGCAGAGCAAAATTATTACTGCCCGTAACTGCAGTTTCAATCTAGTCATCATTGTAGACCAGACCCTGCAGTCGTCTGTTCGGACACCAGCAACCGACCGCCCGCATCGAGCGCAAAGTCCATCAACCGTGACAGTCCTAAAACCGGAATTTCGGCGCCAGCTCGGCACCTACCAATGGGGCCAGCCGTGTTTCGAACAGGCTTTCTTCGACCCAGGTGTCCCTGTCTATTCTTGTAACAAGTACAGCTTCCATGATCGCACCACTACCAACGACCATGAACAGGCGTCCGCCCGGGCACAACTGTTCTTCGACCGAATCGCGCCTGTTGGGGCAGGAGCCCGTCACTAGGATGACGTCGTACGGTTCGGCAGTCTTCCAGCCATCAAGTCCGTCCCCGACATGGAGCTTGATGTTCTGCAAATTGCTAGCGCGTAGGTTATTACTGGCGTGTTCCGCGAGACTTTCGAAAATCTCGATGCTGGTAACATGAGCGCCGAGCGTCCCGAGCAGGGCGGTAACGTATCCGCTGCCGGTACCGATCTCCAAAATTCGATCGGAATGACGGATTTGCAAAGCCTGTAGCGCGCGTGCTTCGACTTTGGGCGCCATCATCTTCTGATCATGTCCGAGTTCGATTTCCGTATCCGAAAAGGCCAGGCTGCGGTAGGCATCGGGGACAAAATTTTCCCGCTGAACTTCCGAGCAGACGCGCAAAATCTCCGGGTCCAGTACTTCCCAGGGACGAATCTGCTGTTCGATCATATTAAATCGCGCGTTTTCTATATCCATCTTTCAGTCGCAAATAGGCCACGGAATCAACGCCTTGGCGGCGCGTGATGGTAGCACACAAACGACTGCGGTAAGACCCCGACAAAGCCGCCATGGGACTAACTCTGCGATGCCGTGGTCGCGGCGGACACCGCCTGGGTAGCGGCTAGCGCATCACACAGGACTTTGCCCGTCGCGCGTGGATCTGCGGCCCCGATTGTCAGCGCCCGTCGCCAGCATTTGGCGCCTGGCTGACCACGGTACAGATTCAGCAGATGCCGACTCATATGCTTCAGGTAGACGCCCGTCTGACATTGGGCTTCGACGTAGTCGAGGTAGGATTCGATAACCGTTTCGCGACTGAGGTTGCCGCTCGATCCAAACAGAGTCCGGTCCCAGTGTTGCATGGCAAACGGATTGTCGTAGGCGTACCGACCCAACATGATGCCGTCAACCTGGTCAAGGTGGTACTCGCACCCCGGTAAATCCCTGATGCCGCCGTTGAGAACAATAACCAGCTCAGGAAATTCGCGTTTCAGCCGATATACCCATTCGTATTCGAGCGGTGGTATCTCGCGGTTTTCGCGCGGACTGAGGCCGTCCAACCACGCTTTGCGGGCGTGGATGTGAAATACCCGGCATCCGGTAACGGCGATTTGGCCGATAAAGTCGCGGAAGTACTGATAGCTGTACAGGTCATCTACGCCCAAGCGTGTTTTGACGCTCACCCTGCTGGAGTCGCCGCAACTGTCAAGCATCGCGGCGACGCATTCGACGACGACATCTGGGTTTCGCATCAGGCATGCGCCGAATTGACCGGACTGCACGCGGTCACTCGGGCAACCGCAATTAAGGTTGACCTCATCGTAACCATCGGCGACCGCCAGCGATGCCGCAGCACTCAGATCTTTGGGATCGGATCCGCCGAGCTGCAGTGCTACCGGGTGCTCGATTTCGGCATGCGCCAGAAATCGGCGGCGGTCGCCGTGCAGGATCGCTCCGGTGTGAATCATCTCGGTGTAAAGGCGCACGTTGGGCGAAATCAGGCGCAACAACTGTCGGAAATGGCGATCGGTCCGGTGCATCATGGGGGCGAGGCAAAATCGCCATGGGCACTGTGTCACGCCGTGTTGCTCGGGGCGAGTCATGCGATCTCGCCATGTTCAAGAATGCGTGCGGTAAATTTCGTGCGCAGATAGAAGCCGCGGGGTAGGGTCGGGGCGGACCGTCCGTCGCTGTTGTTGGCGCTGGTCAGTGCCCTGCTGTGCGGGGCTTTCGCACGCAGCTGAAGGAATGTACCTAGCCGGCCGTCAATTTGATCAAAGCGGC
>CAXGUU010000180.1:0-6860 GCA_964012875.1 uncultured bacterium | reverse complement strand
GTACAGCCGGCCTGGCCGAACGCTTGGGCATCGCCGCGTTGCCCGGCACGGTGGTCGACCCCGTGGGGCTGACCCGGTTTCGTAATGCCGCGTTCGCGGTTGCCGCTAATCACCCACCGCATCCGAGCCTACAAGGTTTTCAGGAGAGCGTCGTTTTTCCGTATGCACAAGGCCTGCTGCCGCATGCATTACCAGGGTTTGAACCGCATATACTGGTGCGCACTACCGACAACGCCTGGACCGAAACCGGGCCTTTTGAAGGCAACGTTGGGTTTGACGCGGAAGACGAGGTTCAGGGTTCGCTAGCCCTCGCGTTGGCCCTAACCAAACCGCACGGTGTAAACAGCGAGCAGCGAGTGGTTGTGATCGGCGATGGTGATTTTATGTCCAATACTTTCGTTGAGAATCAGGGCAACCTGGAGTTCGCCCGCCGGGTCGTGGAATGGCTTATTGCAGACGACCACATGATCGATATCGGCCTGCCGCAGGTTGAAGACGCCGTGCTCGATTTGGACATGTGGCAGCGCATGGTAGTGTTTTTCGTGTTCGGCTTACTCATTCCGCTCGGCTGCGCTGCCAACGCGATGCTCTATTGGTTGCGACAACGGCATGCCTGAGCTGCCCGAGGTTGAAACAACCCGGGCTGGGATCAGCGCGGCCCTGGGGCGCCGCACGGTCAGGTCGGTACGCGTACACGAGCCGCGCCTGCGCCAGCCCGTGCCGGCAAGCCTGGCTGAAATATTGACCGGGTCGCGCCTGGCCGCGGTTAAGCGTCGAGCCAAATACCTGTTATTTGAATTTCCCAGTGGCAACCTGCTCGTCCATCTCGGTATGTCGGGCAGCCTGCGTGTCGTGCCCGCGGCAACGCCGCGTTTGAAGCACGATCACGTCGAGCTCGTGTTTGGTCCAAAACACTGCTTGCGCTTTCGCGACCCACGACGATTTGGCCTGATGCTGTGGACCAACAAAGATCCGCATACACACCCCTTACTCGCTAGGCTCGGTCCGGAACCCTTGAGCAATGAATTCGACGGTCGTCATCTTTACACCCTGTCACGCGATCGCAGGGCCGCGGTAAAGAATTTCATTATGGATGGTCATATCGTCGTGGGTGTTGGAAATATCTACGCCAGCGAGGCCCTTTTTCGCGCCGGCATCCACCCGGCGCGCGCGGCGGGCCGGGTCAGCCGGGCGCGCTATGCGGCCCTCGTTGATCACATCAAAGACGTTCTGCGCGAGGCGATTGCCGCTGGCGGCACGACCTTGCGTGACTTCGTCCGTAACGACGGTGAGCCCGGCTACTTTCGTCACAATCTGCGGGTCTATGGGCGCGAGGGCGAAGCCTGCATCACCTGCGGTAGCGCGATCGTAAACCGCACCATCGGCCAACGATCGAGCTTCTTTTGCCGGCAGTGCCAGCGCTAGCTAAACGCTGTAAAACCATCGAGCATGACGGCCACCACGGTGCAGGTTGATGTCTGAAGTTGCAGCTTGGCGGCTGCGCATCGCACTGGGGCCTGCCCGGCCATTTTGTCAGCGATCTTCTAGGGCGATTTCGCGGTCGGCCAAACGTCGGCGCCACCCTCCCCGCGCGGGTCGCTGGCGGCGTGTACCTGGCCACTGTTTCGTTCCCACAAGATCGCCTGCATGTTGCCGTAATTACGGCGGTTCTCATTCAGGCTGTGTCCCCGCGCTGTCAGCGCGGCCTGTTGTTCGGCGTTGAAACCACCTTTCTCGAATTGCACTTCGTCAGGCAGGTATTGATGATGGTAGCGTTTGGCGCTTACCCAATCCTGTGGCGGCCTGCCGCGCGCGAATTCCAAAGCACCAATCAGCACCATCGAGATGATGCGGCTGCCGCCCGGCGTACCGATAATGCCAATACGCTCCGGCGTTTCGAGAAACGTCGGCGTCATACTCGACAACGGGCGCTTGCCCGGTGCGATAGCGTTGGCACCGGCGCCAACCAGACCGTAGGCGTTCGGTGTTAGCGGCGCTGCAGAGAAATCGTCCATTTCGTTGTTCAACAGTACGCCGGTGCCCGGGGGTACGGTGCAGGCACCGAACGGGTAATTAATACTTAGCGTTGCGGCGACGCGATTGCCAGCGGCGTCGAGCACGGAAAAATGGGTCGTGTCCTTGCCCTCCGGCTTGACCCCGATTGGCGGTAGACTAGTACTCGGTGTTGCCGTATCGCGATCCAGATCGCGCGCCAGCCAATCAGCATAGGTTTTGTCGAGCAAGCGCTCGAGCGGGATATCATTGAAGTCAGGATCGCCCAGGAAATCGGCACGGTCCCGGTATGCCCGCCGCATCGCTTCGATAACCACGTGCACACGGGTTATTTCGTCGAATGCTTTAAGGTCATAGCGCTCAAGCACATTCAGGGCTTCGACCAGCACGATGCCACCCGATGACGGCGGTGGCGCGGAGGTGACTTTAATATCGTGGTATTGCGCAACAATCGGTTGGCGAAGTTTGACGTCGTAAGCCTTGAGATCGTCCAGGGTCCAGATGCCTCCCTCGGCACGCACGCCCGCAACCAGTTTCGTCGCAAGCTCGCCGCGGTAAAAACTTTCACCGCCGTCGCGGCCGATTGATTCGAGTGTCGCGGCCAGATCTGCCTGCACAATTCGGGTGCCCACTTCGGGCGCCTCGCCATCGACCAGAAAAATACCGCTCGCTTCGGGCGATGCCTGAAAGGCATTGGCCCGAAATCCGGCCATGATGCCGTAGCGAGGGCCGGTTTCGAATCCATCCCGCGCCAACCTGACTGCTGGCGCGAGGTTCTGCGCCAGGGTGCGCTGTCCATGTTGCTCGACCAGGTGGACCAGCGCTGCCGGCAAACCAGGGATACCGGCCGCAAGCGGTCCGTTCAGCGCCCGTCCGCGAACAAATTCACCGGCCTCATCAAGATACATGTCGGCGGTAGCTGCAGCCGGCGCTTTCTCGCGCGCGTCGATGAAAATATCCTGGCCGTCCCTGATGCTGTGCAGGAGGAAAAAACCACCGCCGCCAATGCCGGAACTGTAGGGTTCTACCACCGCGAGGGCCGCGGCGACTGCGACGGCAGCGTCAAATGCATTGCCGCCAGCGTCCAGCACTTCGCGGCCTGCGGCAGTCGCTGCCGGGTGGGCTGAGGCGATCGCATGTGAGCCCGGGCCCGCGAGCCCGGCACCGGGGACCACTGGCGCAACGACCACCCAGGCGATCACGACCACAAAGATTAAGCGCATTCTCGTCATGCCTTGTTCCTATGTTCGATAATGCGGCGGACCTATCGGCGTAGCTGTTGGCCGCGCGCCGCTTGGCATCAGGTTTTTGCGTCCATCAAACGCTTGTATTTTGCCAACAGCATCGCCTCATCCTCGACCAGCGCCGGGTCTTTGGGGATACAGTCAACCGGGCAGACCTCGACGCACTGCGGCGTATCGAAATGCCCAACGCACTCGGTGCACCGCAGCGGGTCGATCAGGTAGTGCTCATCACCATCGTAGATCGCTTCATTCGGACATTCCGGCTCACAGACATCGCAGTTGATGCACTCAGCGGTGATCTTAAGTGCCATCAGCGGTCGGACCCCGCGTTAGCGTTTTTCCGCTAGACGCCGCTCGAGGACATCCTTAATACGTGGATGAACGAAATGGCTGATATCACCACCGTAGTGTGCAATCTCCCGGACCAACGATGATGAGATATAGGTGTACTGCTCCGAAGTCGGCAGAAAGACGGTGTCGGCTTCGGGCATCAATTTTCGATTCATACCGGCAAGTTGAAATTCGTATTCGAAATCGGTGACCGCACGCAGACCGCGTAACACGACCGATGCGGCTTCAGCCTTCGCAAAGTCGACCATCAGACCGCTGAACTGTTTGACTTCCACATTGTCAAATCCCGACAGGATTTCGGCGGCTAGAGACACGCGCTCGTCGGTCGTGAAGACAGTGTTCTTTGAAGTACTGCCGGCCACGCCGAGAATCAGTCGCTCATACATGGGCGCCGCACGTGACACGATGTCAGTGTGTCCAAGCGTGATCGGATCGAAAGTTCCCGGGTAAATCGCTGTTATGCCCACAATCGCTCCTGTCTTCGAGTATGAGTTGGAATAGACGCCGACATTGCCGTCGGCCGGCGCATTCTAGCCCGCCTGTCGCAGCAATGCGTACCGGGTTTCCCGGGTTGTTGCCGACTTGAGCACTCGCCAGGCCTGATCAAAGTCCGATGCAGCCCGCGGTGTTTCCACGTAAACAGTCGCCTGCGGGTTTAAGCGTCCTTCAAGCAGGAGGCTCAGGGCGCGCGGCCAAAGTGCCGTGGCAAACGGGGCATCGACGAACACAAGGTCAAATCGCAACGCGGTGGCCGCGATCCAACTTAGAGCGTCATCGCAGTTAATTTCTACCTGCGTTGCATTTACTTTTGCGCTGAAAGACGCCAGTGCTGCCACGGCACGCGCGTCCTGTTCGATCATGACGACGCGGGCGGCGCCGCGCGATGCCGCTTCGAAACCGAGCGCACCGGAACCGGCGAAAGCGTCAAGACAAACCGCATTAGCCACCTTTTTCTGCAGCCAGTTAAAAACGGTCTCGCGGACCCGATCAGGCGTTGGCCTGATGGCGGCTGCCGCGGCAATGTCGATACGGCTGCCGCGCCACTGACCGCCGATAATGCGGATACCGCGGTGCGGTTTACTCATTGCGGTTGCGCCGGCAAATCCTTGCGGCCAACGACCACCGTTACCATCTCTTCGAGCCGCACGCGACGGGCAAATGCGCTTCGTACATCATCCAGCGTGATCGCCTGAACTTTGTTGGTAAAGGTATCGAGATAGTCCAATGGTAAATCGTAGAAACCGATCATGCCGATGTACTCAACGATCTTTTGATTGCTGTCAACGCGCAAGGGAAATCCACCGATGAGGTTTTGCTTTGCTGCTTCAAGCGCTTTTTCCTCAGGGCCATCGTTAATGAAACTTGTCAGCGTTTCGCGCAATACGTTCAGGGCTTCATCCTGCTGAGTGCGGTCAGTCTGCATAGCCGCAATGAAGGGTCCTGGTGCTTCCATCGGCAGGAAATAGCTGTAGGCGCTATATGAGAGCCCGCGCTTGGAGCGAATTTCCTCAAACAACAATGACACTAGGGAGTTGCCGCCGAGCACATGATTACCGACCAGCAGCGCAAAGTAGTCGGGGTCCGTGCGGCTCATACCCGGCAGGCCGACCCGCACGTGGCTCTGGATCGATGGAAATTCAACGTTTTGCAACAAGCCGTCGGTCTTGGCGACCTGAGGCAGTGCAGCAGCCCGGGTGCCAGCCGGCAGCGCGTCGTTTAAAGCGCTGGCAATCGCTTCAGCACGTTGGCGATCGACCTGCCCGACGATTGAAATCACCGCGTTGGAGGCAACGTAGTAGCGTTGATGGAATGCGACCAGGTCTTCTCGGGCCAAGGCTGCCACGGTCGTTGGCGTGCCGTCGGGAGGCGACGCGTAAGGGTGGCTTGCGTAGAGGGCGGCGTAAAATGCCTCTTCTGCGATTTTGCTTGGCGACTGTCGCTTATGCTTGAACGCTACCTGGGCCTGGGCCTTGAGCCTGGCGATCGCTTGTGTGTCGAATCGTGGGCGTGCCATCGCGAGCTGCAACAGTGCCAGTGCGGGTTCGGCATACTGGTCGTCCGCCAACGTACGCAGCGCAATGTACGCCATGTCGCGGCGCGCGCCGGTTTGCAGACGCGCTCCGGTTGTACCGAGTTGCTCGGCAAACAGGTTGGCGTCGAGATCACCGGCACCTTCGTTCAATAAGTCGTTGGTCAGTTGTGCAACACCCTTTTCGGCACCGTCACGCGCGCTACCGGCACGGAAAGTGACGCGCACATCAAGCAAGGCAATTTCGGGCGCAGGTACAAACATGACCCGCGCGCCGGCTTCGGTTTTCCAGGACTGAATAGCCGGGCCGGCGACAGCATCAGCCACCAGCGCCAGTGCGCAAGTGAGGGTTGCCAGCGCGCTCGGTAGGACGCTTTGCCCGGCCCTTGCCGGTCGACCGGTGTAGACGTTCATGGCTGGTCTCCGCGCGGGTACAAGTGCGCGACCGTCAGGGATTCCGGCACCAGGTACTTTTTAGCCACAGCCTGTACCTGTTCCCGAGTGACAGCCTTGATGCGATCGACATAGGTGTCTTTCCGACGCCAATCGAGTCCGACCGATTCAAGCGATCCGATGATAATGGCCTGATGCTGCATGGAGTCGAGTTCGAACACACTATCGGCAACGACCCGCGTTTTGATCCGTTCGAGTTCCTCGGCGCTCGGCGGCGATGATTTCAGCACTTCGATCTCCTCGACGATCGCCTGCTCCAGCTCACCCAAAGAAGTGCCCTTGCTCGGCACGCCACTAAAGTAAAACAGAGTGGTCAGCCTAGAGGCTGGCGAATACCCGGCCCCAACATGCGAGGCAATCTCCCGGCCACGGACGAGATTACGGCTAAGCCGCGCGCTGGCATCGCCATCAAGCGTTTCGGAGAGCACATCGAGCGCATAGATTTCCCATTCCTCGGTGCCTCTCTGTTCCGCAGCCTGGGGCAGCACAGGTGCCTTGTATCCCATTACGAGGTAAGGGATCTTGGCTTTTTCGCTGGTAAATTGGACCCGTTTCGGACCCTGCTGTGGCACCTCCGGGCGCGGCTTCGGCGGCGCGATGGCACGTCTGGGTAACGATCCGAAATGCTCCTTTGCCAGTGCAAGAACCGTTTCGGGTTTAACGTCGCCAACCACCACGACGGTGGCATTATTAGGGCCATACCAGCGCGCGTACCACCGGCGCATGTCCTCGCCGGTCATATTTTTGATATCGGCTTCCCAGCCGATCAC
>CAXGUU010000179.1:0-6897 GCA_964012875.1 uncultured bacterium | reverse complement strand
AACGGTTGATTCAGAACACTTTCAGGCCGCTCCTGGCCGAAGTAGACGATCGATGCGGTCAGCACTGCGGAAATGACCAGCAGCGAAGCACCTGCCGCAAGGGGGACGGGTTCGAAAACACCGCACAACAATCCGGCCACGCGCGCAACCCACGAAGGTGTCTCGGCCTGCTCTGAAATATGTCGATTCAGTCGCGCGAAAGCGTTTGTGCAGGCATGCTCGTGGGGCTCCACCGCAACCGCCCGTCTAAGAACGTCCAGACGTTCAAGTTCGCGCCGGCATAATAAACACTCGCCGAGATGTTGCGTGACGGCAGCGTGATCCGGGGATTCAAGTCCGGATTCGCTGTAATACGGCAGCATGTCCCACACGCGATCGTGGTCGAAATGCGAATGTAACGACGCTTCGGTCTTCATGAGACTCTCTCCTCGGAAACGACGCCGTCCAGCACCGGACGAAGCTTTTCCCGGGCGTAAAACATTCGGGTTTTCACGGTGTTCACCGGGCAACCCACGATTTCTGCGATCTCGGAATAAGTGTGGCCGTAGAAAAATGCGAGGTGCACGATGCTGCGCTGGGCCATTGGGAGTTGTGCGACCGCGGCGCGCACGTGTTCGACGGCTTTGCGGTTGCCAATCATGGTCGCCGGGTCGCGTCGATCTTCGACCTCGACATCACTGGACAGTTCGCGTTCACTGTGCCGCTTGTTTACCTTGAGTCGCTTGAGAGCCTTTTTGTAGGCAATGCCGAATATCCAGGTCGACACCTTCGAGCGCCCCGCAAAGGTTCCCGCCTTG
Organism: uncultured bacterium; assembly: GCA_964012875.1. GTDB lineage: Bacteria > Pseudomonadota > Gammaproteobacteria > CAXGUU01. Next base: position 6,100 of record CAXGUU010000179.1, on the reverse strand, counting down.
TTCCATACGACCAACATCGTGTCATTGATGGTTTCTTCTACATCAGCGTGTTGGCCCAGAATTCTCAGCAAAAAATCGAACAGACGGGGGTAAAACGCCCGGTACAAGCCCTCAAACGCATCCGCATCCGTATGCAGACGGCGCAATAAATGTAAATCCGGATCAGTTTCGGCCGCGCGAACCGCTGCCCGCTGATCGCTTTTTTCCTGTCCCATCCCGACTCTTTCGCCCCTTGTTTGGCAGCGTGCCGCACGAACCCCGTTGGCCGTGCGTTTCTGTTTTGACCGTAGGTGCCGCCTGAAGGTCCACCGGTTCATTAAAATTTCCGCCCGAGGTTCGTATCAAGCCGGGGAACCGGCCCGTTCATTGTCGGCGGAGATCTAAACAATAATCAATTAACTATCTGATTTAATGTATTTTTAACGCCGGCGGCCAGGACGATTGTCCAGAAAGGCCCGTGTCATTTCAACGAAATAGCCGCGCACTTCGCGCATGTCGAAGGGCGGCCCCAGACCGTTTTAACCCCAATTCCACACCGGAGCAGAATCCATTGCCGTGGTCAGCGACAGCTTGAGCATCTCTTTAGGCAACACCAACAAGGATGCGCGGTAGGAATACAGACCGGTCGCCGAATTCTCATTAATTGCCAGCCAGTAAGCCATCAACCGGACGTCGGTCCAGCGATAACCGGCATCGTGAACCTGCCCGCGGGTGACGATTTCATAACCGGCACTACGAACCAGTGGCGCCACCTCGGCGAAAACGAGGTCACGCGTGATGCCGTCACGACCGAATTTCGGGTGAAAACCACGAAAGTCGAGCACCATCCGGAGCTTGCCCAGTTCGGCGTCAAGTGCGGCCTGTGCTTCAGCCTCACGCGCCGCCTTTTCGGCCACGGCCACGGCCCTGGCTTCAGCTTCGCGCAGCAAGCGCAGCGCCTCTTCTTCCTGCCGACGTTTACGTGCCTCCTCTGCGGCGACGCGGGCCTGTTCCGCAGCGCGGCGCGCTTCTTCGCGCTGGCGCGCAGTCGGGTCGGGCGGCGTCTTCACACATCGTGCTGTTTGCTCAATTGCGACAGGTGTTCCGGATATGTTTCTGCTCGAGGCGCGCCAACACGAGAGCGACAGTCATTGCCAATGTTCGCAGGACTGCCTGCCGACGACTGCGGACGCCAGTATATGAATGGGTAAGAATCAGGCCTCCGATTGATAGTGTGCGGATTTCGCTTTCACGTAGGTTTCTTTGAGGCAGATTTTGTCGCCGCGGAAGACCAACAGGTCGAGGCCCCTCAGAACCAGCGTCGAGCCATCGTCCTTCTTGATTCTGAGGTCCCAGCTACTCATTACTTTGTTGGCTTCGGCGTCGATATAAGTGTCATCTTCGACGAAAGTCATCTGACCGAACCTACCCGCAAACTGGGGCTCAAACGCTGACCGCACGGCGTCCAGCCCCTGACTCCGCGTACCGTCGAGCTCGTCGTAGACAATGTCATCTGTGAAAAATGACATGACACCATCGAGGTCATTGTCGTTAAACGCTTTCAGGAAAGCGCCGCCAATTCGCTCAAGTTCTTGTTTGCGCGCGCTCATCTTTCCACTCCCCGCTACCGCTGATTTGCCGTTTCGCTATCGGAGCGCAAATTCTACCCGGTTTTTGCTATTCGACGATTCCCCGAAAGCGCAGGTAGTCGGCGGCCGTTTCAGCCGGCCGTTCAATCATCGGTACGTGACCCATCCGGGACATCAGCACTGTTTCCACATCCGCAAGGAGTTTTTCGATGACCTTCATGCCGGAGGGGTGCAGAACACGATCGTTGTCACCCCACACGAGCAGGCAGCGCACTGGCAAAGCGTCCAGGGCGTCCTCCAGCGACATCGGTTCACTGAACATGTGCTCAAAAATTCGATGATTAAAAGGCGCCTCGGTCTTCGAACGTTCGAGTAAGTAACGTTTGAACTGCCCGGGCATTGGTGGTGTAACTGTAAAACACAGATCAGCCAGGGCATCGAACTGTTCGAGCGTTTCGGCGATCAAGGGATTCTCGCCCTGATCGATACGCGTCAATACTTCGCTGGGTTCCGCTGACATCGCGCCCGCGGGCGCCAGCAACCATAAGCTCTCAACGCGCGCGGGATACTGGTGCGCGAACAGTGCCGAGAGGTAGCCACCCATTGAGTTCCCGGCAAGGTGGAAACGGGACAGCCCAACCACGTCGGCAAACTCCGCAATCCTGCCAAGCTGAGCGTCCACGCCGTAGTGCGCATCGTCGACCCGGCTGGCGTCGCCGAATCCTGGCAAGTCCGGCACGTAGAGATGAAAGTGCCGGCTGAGATACGGCGCAATCATGGTCCAGTGATCCTTGTTGGCGCCAAAACCGTGCAGCAGCAATAGCGGCGGTCCTTCGCCACCCTCGAGGTACGGAACGTCGTGGCCATCGACCCTGGCGTGCCTGAGCCGGAGCCCGGCCTGACGTCGAGCGAGCCGCATCATCATTCGGAAAACCATGCCCGGCGCTAAAAAATACAGCGCGACAAGTGCGCCCAGAACGACGGCTATGGTGGTGATGATGGTCAGCAGCATGGTCAACATGGAATCCGCAAGCAGGTGTGAGCAGTTGTACAGGCTTATTCGGTCGATGACCACTTGAATGTCTTGAAATTCATGAATTCAGCGCGCATTTGCCAGTTATCGACAAGACCTTACCTGCAAACCCCGACGATCATGCCCAGCGACAATTTCTACGACATCCTCGGAATCGCGCCAGACGCTGATCCCGATGCGATCAAACGCGCCTATCGGCAGCTGGCGCGTCGCTACCACCCCGATGTCAGCGACGCGGCCGATGCCGAAGAGAAATTCAAACAGGTCCAGCATGCTTACGAGGTGCTGAAAGATCCTGATAAACGCGCGGTATACGATCAGTTCGGCCGCGACCCCACGGCGGCCTATGACGTCCCCCCCCCCTGAATACGACCCTGAATTTCAGTTTCACTCAGGCGGATTTCGTTCCCAGTCCGACTTTGACGATTTCTTCAATAGCCTGTTTGGCGAGCGGTTCAACGGCGCCGTTCACGATTACGATAAAGACTTTCACGTCGAACTCGGAATCGATCTCGAAGACGCGGCCTGCGGGGCTGAGCGACGACTGGAATTGTCGCTCCCCTACGAATCTGCTCCGCGCACCGTGGCTGTCAGGAACCCACGCGGTATTCGCGCAGAGCAGCGCATTCGCCTCAAGGGGCTTGGGAAGCCGGGGCGGAACGGTGCCGCTGCCGGCGATATTTATGCCCGGGTTTTCTTCAAGCCGCACCGCCAGTTCGCTGTCGAAGGCGGCAACTTAGTGCTGACCCTTCCGGTCGCGCCCTGGGAAGCAGCGCTCGGCGAGACGGTCGAAGTACCGACGCTCGGTGGCACCGTCAATCTCAAAATCCCGCCGAACAGTAAGAACGGACAGAAGTTGAGGTTTAAAGGTAAGGGTTTGCCTGCGTCGGACAAGGAGCCGGCGGGCGATCTGTTCGCCCGGCTCGAAATCGCATTACCGCCGGCCGACACGCCGGCGCGCAAGGACTTCTATCGCGAAATGTCGGAGGTCATGGCGTTCAATCCACGCGCCGAACAACCCGTCCACTAAGCACGTAACCGACGTGTTCGTGGCGGGGATGTCCTTCACTGCCTTACGACGATGGATTCGCCGAAACCCAGAACCCGAAATTCACGCTCGGGCAGCCCGGCGGATGCAAGGGCCTTGGCCAACTCCCGGTAGGGCTCGTCGATAGCTTCGTAGGTCAACTGGAACGTGCCATGGTGTACGGCGAGCGACTGTTTGCTGCCGAGATCACGATGGGCTCTGACGGCATGCTCGGGATCGAGGTGGACCGGCGCCATGAACGACCGCGGCCGGTACGCACCAATGGGCACCAGGCTCAGGTCAAATCGACCAAAGTGCTCGCGCGCCTCGTGGAAATGAGGGCCATATCCTGTATCACCGGCAAAGTAGACCCGGCCCTGGGGCGAGTTAATCACAAATCCACCCCACAAAGTTTTCATCTGACTCGTCAGGCCACGTCCGGACCGATGGCGAACCTCGACAAACGAAATTGTGACGCCATCGACAACGATTTCATCCCCCCAATCAAGTTCTTGAAAGCGATTCAGCCCGATTGACTTAAGGAGACCGCCGTTGCCAAGGCCGGCCAGTACCAATGGCTGCTGCGCGCGACCGCGGCGGCGAAGGCGCTTCAGCGCTTCGATATCAAGATGGTCGTAGTGATCGTGACTGATGACAATGACATCAATCGGCGGCAGCTCGTCGATTGCAAGCCCTGCTTCGCGGACACGTCTGGGGCCGGCGAAAGAAAACGGGCTGGCCCGCTCGGCCCAGATCGGGTCGGTCAGTACATTGACGCCACCCAACTGCAGCAGCACGGTCGAATGATTGATGAAGGTCGCGACAATAGCGTCTTCCGCCTCCAGTGGCGGCGCATAGTCGCCGTTCTCGACCCAATCCGGCCAGGTTTCCTTCCTCAACCAGAACGTCGACATGAAATCGAAAATATCGACGATCGATTTCTCCGCGGACAGTGTGTTTGAAAAGCGGACGCCGTCGAAATGCGCACGGCTCTGTCCTTCGTATCGAGGCGTACGCGAACAACCGTTCAGCGCTGCGGACCCGGCCGCCGCGGCGAAGACCAACACTGCGACGTATTTGCGGTATTGGGTTAACGAGCTCATCGCGGCAGTGTACAGCGAGTGACATGGCACTGTTAGCGAATGGCGCCGAACCCCTTACGCCGCTGACGAGCGGGAGCACCCGTGCGCATGCGGTCGGCCTGGTGTCGAAGTCCCGTGCGATCGCGAGACTCAAAGGGCTGTCGAAGCAGCCGGCGAGGACGGTGAAATTCATGACGCTCAAAAGCACACTCCTGAGCGCCGGACCCCAGGGTCCGTCACCAGGCCGGGCAATTGCCCCCGAGGTGCCTCGAACCATCAGCCGACGCCTGCCCGACACCGCTATACTTAGCCCCTAATCAATCCTAACAAGGGGAGAACGACGTGGCCCGAAAACCCGCAAAGCGCCAGGCGGCTCGCAGCTACAGCATGCCGGAGATTTCAGAGCTGTACGGCAAACCACCTTTCCACTACCGCGAGGTCAATCAACTGCTGGTCGCGTTTCAAACCGACGCACGCGTCCTGCGCAAACTTGTGCCGACGCCACTGACACCGAACAAGGACAATGCGATGTTCGTGTCAGTCGCTGATTTCATGTGTTCGGGCTTCGGCCGTTACCTTGAGATGCATCTGTTTACCCAGGCGACGTACAAAAGGCGCCTGGTCAACTACAGCCTGTATCTGATCCTGGATAACGACGTTGCCATCGGCGCAGGCCGCGAAATCTGGGGCTTCCCCAAAAAACTGGGCCGCCTGACGCTGGACACGACCGATGACGTCGTTCGCACGACCGTCGAACGCGGTGGTATTAACGTGGTTGAGGCAGCCGTCCACCTCGCTGAGCTCGGCAGCGAGGAAGACGTCGCCGGCACACCGGAATGGGTCGCACGTCGGCTCGTCCCGAACGTGTCGCTGTCAGCGCCACCGGATGTGGATCAGCTCACCACGACAACGCTCTATGACATTGCGATTGGTGACGTTTACAAGGGCGCCGGCACCCTCAGCTTCGGCGACTCACCAGCCGACCGGCTGTCGGACATTCCCATCAAGAAGGTCACCGGCGGCTTCTTTTTTGAAGCGCAGATGACACTGGGCGACGGCGAAGTCCTGCACGATTATCTGGCCTAGAGGGCTTCAGAACGATGGATCTCGGATTAAAAGGAAAAAGTGCGATCGTCACCGGTGGCAGTAAGGGTATCGGCCGCTGCACGGCGCTGGGCCTGGCCGCCGAAGGGGCCAACGTTGCCATTTGTGCGCGCGGCCAAGAAGCGCTGGATGTAACAGCCAAAGAGATTGAGGCCCTCGGCGTCAACGTCCATGCGGCCCCCTGCGACGTCGCCGATGCCGAAGCCTTGGCGGCGTTTCTGAATGACGCCAGGCGCACATTTGGCGGCGTCGACATTCTGATCAATAACCCGTCAGGCTTCGGCAT
>CAXGUU010000178.1:0-6897 GCA_964012875.1 uncultured bacterium | reverse complement strand
TCCTGACTTGAGGTCAGGGGACTGAAAATCCCTGTGTCGGCAGTTCGATTCTGTCTCTGGGAATACTAGATTTCGATTTTCTCAAAATCGTTTCGACCCGATCGTTTCTAAATGGCCGGCGAATGCCATGCTACTTCAATTTTTGGAGGACTCTCTATCTACCGTTACGCTCGCTCAGCGTATTGGTATGTCAGAATCCGCGACACGACCAACGCCCGCTACGTAGTCAGATCGACTAAAACAACGGCAAAAATCGATGCGAGGCGCATCGCTCTAGAACATTGGAAAGCGTTGAAGCGTACTGCCCCCTATTTTTTTCTTTTTGCCTAGGTATCTTCCAATGAATCTCGTCAGCCTCTATCACATCAATATTAATTGTCGCGATTTCGATCGCTCCATGGCGTTCTACCAGCGACTTGGCTTCTCCGTGTTGTACGATCTTGATCATGTTCAGGGTGAAGCGCTGGCAACCCTGCTGGCTTTGCCGGATGTACGGGGCCGTGCCGCAATTTTGCAACTCGATGAGCATCCACGAGCCTGTCGCCTCGATCTGATCGAATGGATTGTGCCGCCCACCAGCGGCGCGCCGAGCGATGATGCGAGTGCGGTTGGTTTCGCCCGGCTATGCTTTTATACCAAGAACATCGAGGCCGACTACGAATCTCTCCAGGCTGACGGCGTGACGGTTCTATCCGAGCCTTTGGCACTCGAGTTTGCCGACGGGTCGACCGCGCGGGCGTTTTGTTTTCGCGATCCGGACGGAACCTTGTTGGAGCTCATCGGGTTCGACTAGCGAATCCCGGGGCCTGGCCTGGATACAAACGCGCGCCTGAATTGAGCGCCGCCGTTGGCACCCTTGCTTGCCAGCGACCTCAAACCGACACCACACGCTACCGAACAGTGAAACCGGGGTAACCGTTTTCCTCAATTTCTCCGAATATCTTGCGATATCTCGGTACGCCGCCGGCGTATAGCAAAAATTTTCCGCGCGTGTTCTCGGGGTTGCTGCTGCCGTAAAACCAACTGTCCTTATTTTGATCGACGAGCAACCCCTTGGCCGAGTCGTAACATTGCTGGGTCCATTCTTCCTCGGCTTCCTTCGTGGTTTGTATTGTCGCGAACCCGTTTTCCCGCAGGTATTTGATGCAATTAACAATCCACTCGACGTTGCTCTCCGCGCAGCGAACGATATTACAAAACAGTGCGGGGTTATGCGGCCCCATGGTCGCCCATAGATTTGGGAATCCCGCGAACTGAACACCGAGGTTCGTTCTGGGGCCATCTGACCAGTGCTCGCGCAAGGTCAGCCCGTCTTCCCCGCGGATGTCAAGCCGCATCAATTCGCCGGTCACGCTATGGAAACCTGTGGCGTAAATGATGACATCGAGTTCATGTAATTGTTCAGAGGTTTGGACGCCGGCGGGATCAATGCGCGCGATGGGGTTTTCACGCAAATCAACGATCGACACATGCTCGTGATTAAACGCTTCGTAAAAATCTTTCTCGCCAGGGCATCTTTTGGTGCCAAAAATATGGTTCGGGATCAGCTTTTCAGCAGTTTCCGGATCCTTGACGCGTTCGCGGATTTTCTGGGAAAGAAATTCTCCCACTTCGTCCGCAGCTTCACGGGACACGAATGAATCGCGAAAGTTACCTAGCCACAGAGCGAATCCACCGCGATCGTAGAGTTCCTGGTAGCGCGCCCAGCGCTCCGCCCGCGGTACAGTCATCGCTTCGCGTTTGTCCGGCACGTGGATAAAACCCGCCCAGCTGCTCATGCACAGGTCGAATATTTCGTAGGCGCGCTTTTTCAGATCGGCCTGTTCTTCCGGAGTGATATCGCGGTTGCGCAGGGGCGTGCACCAATTTGCAGTGCGCTGGAAGACCTTGAGTTCCGCACACTCGGCAACGATGGATTGAATGATTTGCACACTCGTGGGACCCGTGCCGATGATGCCGACTCTTTTGCCGCTGAAGTCGACCGCCTCGCTCGGCCACCGCGCCGGATGCAATGACAGGCCGCGAAAATCGTCAATGCCCGGATAGTCGGGAAACTGGTGCGCGGAAAGCAGCCCGGTTGCGCACAGTACATAAGTGCTCTGCGCCGTGCGGCCTTGTTCGGTTGTGATGGTCCAGTCCTTGGCGTGTTCGTCGAAGGCAATAGTCTTGACGCGCGCATTGAGTTCAATATCGGGTCGCAAGCGGCATTTGTCCGCGACAAAATGCAGGTAGCGCTCAACTTCCGGCTGACCCGCGAAATGCTCTGACCATTCCCACTCTTCGACCATCGCCGGATCGAAGGAATAGCTGTAGGTATAGGACTCCGAGTCGAAGCGCGCGCCTGGATAGCGATTCCAGTACCAAGTCCCACCAATATCCGAACCGGCCTCGAACAAGCGGGTTTTCAGCCCGGCTTCTCGCAACTTGTACAACGCATAGAGACCGGACACACCGGCTCCGATGACAATCGCGTCGAATCGTTCGCTCATGGTCACAACCTCGCTGTGTGCGCCTGGAATGGAAAGAGATTATCAAGAAAGGCGGAATAAGGGGACAGACCACGTTTAATTATTTGGGACGAAGACATAAACAAACGTGGTCTGCCCCCTATTCCATTAATATCCGCTGGGCCATGGAAGGCACCGCCCAGTAACGTTGGTCTCGCTTAACCGTCTAGTTCAAGTGCGCCATCCGCCCGCCGTTTCCGGGACTTCCAAGCAATGCTGCTACATATTAGCCCACACGTAGACAGGGTTACCGAACAAAGTGGTAAAAACATGCTTGGTATCTAAACTGATAACCCGTTTTAAGCCAAACCCTAGAAAGACGCTGCGGATCTCTGCCTAAACTGAGCCGGATGGAACGCTTGCCCAAACGGCCCTATTTATACCGTCCTTCTAAACCGCTAAAGCACTAGGCAATACCCAAGCTTCAGAGATACCGAAGTTTTCAGAATTCGATTTGATAAAGTCGCGCGGCATTATCGTGAACAATTTTGCGGCGTGTGCTTGCACTCACCTCGGCAAATTTTTCACCGACGAACTTGCGCGAATTAGGGAAGGTGGATGCTTGATGCGGGTAATCAGTCGACCACATCACGTTATTTTCCAGGCCGGCGTAACCGAAACTCTTGAGGCCGAAAGGGTCGTCAATGAAGCACGCGTAGACTTGGCGATGGAAGTACTCTGTCGCTGATAGTGACAACTTCACGTCGTAACCCTCACCGAAACGACGTGCGTACTTATCGGCTCGCTCAAGCACGTGCGGAATCCAACCGATGTCACCTTCGGCTGAAACGATTTTTAGACCGGGGTAACGCTCGAACACGCCACCGAAGATCATCGTTAGAAGCGTGTGCTGAATTTCGCTTGGCCGCAACACCATGCGCGTATATAGCTCCGCCAGCCCAGCAGCTTCATCTTGTTGGCTTTCTTTGCCGGTGCCTGTCAGGGTATGCAGTGACAAGGGCATTCCAAGTTCGGCAGCGGTCGCCCACACAATGTCGTAATCGCGCAAGCTGTAGGGTTTGTCTTCCGGTGGCTTGGCCCAGATCATGGCGCCCGATAGTCCTATCTTCTTACAACGTTCAAGTTCTTTGGCAGCTTTATCTGGTTCAAATAGTGACACCAGCGCTAGGCCCTTTAGGCGTTTGGTGTCGTAGCTTATAAACTCCGCCAACCAGTCGTTGTAGGCGCGGAAGCAGGCAACCTGAAACGCCGCTTCCTGCAACCAAAACAGTACGAAACCACAGGTGGTATAGAGCACTTCGGCAACAATGCCGTCTTTTTCCATGTCGCTCAACCGTGCTGCGGGATCCCAGCCCCCCGGTAAGCAATCCTCCATCCCGGCTTCCATGAAATCCTTATCAAAGCTTTTACCGGCAGCGAAGGCGCCCGAAACACGGAATGGCGGCAGGTTTTCGCAAGTAAAAAAAGAACCTGTGAGATTGCCCGGATTCGCTTCGATTCGCGGCGCGCGGTCACGGAAATTTCGGTCGATCCGTTCTAGCCATAGGTTGGGCGGCTCGCACATATGGGAATCCGCAGAGATTAGCGGCTCGTTATTAGCAGCTACAATATTCATAACGTCAATTTAAGCATGCGATCGTCGCGTTTTTTGATATCGACGAATTCAACGTAATCGCGAACCGCGTGTGCAGCGTCGATGTTCCCTTCAAGCTCTTCCGCCGGGCTAATGCCTTCGCCATCATTTTTTCGAGTTACGTTAACGAACTCACATTCCTGATCTAGGGTCACCACGTTATGCCACACGCCCTGGTCAATGCAGGCGATCTGACCAGGCTTGAGACTAAAGGCCGCGATTCGGTCGTAGTCCAGGTCGTAAGTGTCGGGCCCTTTCGATTCGCCTTCGGCACGATTCCTCGGAGCCGGTGCTAACACCAAAATGAGCGAACCGAATAATGGGATGAAAGTCTGGTTATAGGTGAAATGAATCGCGAGCTGGTGTATTTCATTACCATTCGGGCGATATTTGACGCGCAACTTTTCGAGTCCCACCTGTCCGACCTCAGTGCGCGGGAAAGCGAGCTTTTGATCTTCGACCATTACTCCGTAAGCTAACATGGCATCGGCGGATAATGGCTGAATTTTTATCGGAAAGATTTCGCTCATTGCATATGCCTCAAGCTCTAAGTACGTTTTTCCCGTACGCCCATTTGCTCTAATAGCGGCACAACTTTGTGCCCGAAATCCGCGACCTCTTCGTTACAGTGGCGGAATGCCATGACGACGGCGTCAAAACCGGTCGCTTGCAACGCAGCCAATTGTTCAGCCACAGATTGAGGCGTGCCTATCAGCTTGGCGCTACCAACGCCAATCACGGTGTTGTCGAGCAAATCTTGCACAGTTACACCTTCACCGAATATGGACGCGGCAGTACCAATGGTTGCACCGGTCAACCCTTCCAGCACTCCTTGCGCTGCCTCGTCATCACGTGCTGCTAGGATTTCTGCAACCTCGGCGTTACACGCTTCCTCAGTTTCGCGGCAGAGTACAAACACATAGGTGATGAATTTCATCGATCGACCTTCGCTCGCGGCGAGCGCACGCACCGCCGTAATTTCAGTCTTGGCCTCGTCCAAATCCCAAGAACCCGTGAAGTACCAATCACAGTGACGGGCGACGAAGGCTTTTGCCGCGGGTGAACTGCCGGCGTTGGCAAGCTGCGGCAGAGGAACCGGCTTCGGTTCCATCATGCCTTGCGAGATCTGGAAATGTTCGCCAGAAAAACTGAAACCATCTTCTGACCAAAAGCGCTTCAGTACCTCGACAAATTCTTCAGTCTGCTGGTAGCGCCGATCGTGCTCGGCGAATGGGATACCCAACATTTCGAAATCGTTCTTTGCCCAGCCGCTCACGAGATTGAGCAGCCACCGTCCGCCCGTGATTTGCATCATCGTTGTCGCGGTACGTGCAATGACACCGGGATGATAGAAGGCCGTATGAACGGTGGAAATGATCCAAACACGCTTTGTTATCTGTGCAATGGCTGCCGCGATGGAGAACGAATCCAGTGAATGACTCCAAAAACGTTTTGCACCAAAACCAGTGCCATGGCGCTGCGCCATGAAAAAGATCTCGAGGCCTGCTTGCTCCAAAGTCACTGCGAGATCGCGGTTGTAGCTCCAGCTGACCTCACTTCGCTGTTCGCAATCGGACACCAGCTGGTACGAACTTGACCCCACAGGGGGCATGCGCCCAATCGTAGGCGCGAAAACACCAAGTTCAAGATGCGACTGTGCCATAGAGTGTTGGCCCACAATAAGACCTTGGATTATGTAACAAGTTTATCCTCTGTTATCAACGGTTTTTTCCCTACATAACTGATGCGACAGACACGGCTGGCTAGGCAGACAAAACTTCACTGATAGAAATACCAGGCGTCGTCAGCGGGCGCCTGATCAGCGTGGAAGCGGTCTCAAAACACGTGCGAGGCAATTTTTGATTCTCCTCAGTGCGTCAGAAAATCCGCCTGAGGCCTTTGTTTCACGTCGGCGAATATCGGGAAGCGCTGCGAGCTCGAACCAACTGTCCACTCAATCCCCGGCTGGCCGTCGCAGAAGACCGACCGTCGCGACCAGCATTGACAAGACCAGTCCAAATGTTCCGGCGACTGCCGAGACCTCACGGGCACCCGCCAGCGGGCCGGTTTCGAGTAATACGCCGGCTGGAAACAGAAAAGCGCACAGCGTCAATCGGAGAGCGGTACAACACGCGGGAAATTGGTATTGGAGATCCAAGCTTTGTAGCTGAAGGCGCCAATAACCACGCTCGTGCTCACATTTAAGGATGTGGAGACATGGAAAAGGTAGATAAAAAGATTTGACGAATAGCCCGGCGAAACCTTGATTAGTGTCTACGCAGCGTCTACTTTCAACAGGTCGAGTTGATCGGAGTTTTCGCAAACAGTTGCGCTGCCTAGATTTACTGTCTTCAGGTCAGGGGACTCATAATCCCTTGGTCCCAGGTTCGAGTCCTGGCGGGCCCACCACTTAACTCGTTGATTAGGTTGGATTATGGAGCCCCTCGGCACCATGGGTGCCTCTCCCGTGCCTAGACGGCAGGGGCTCTAACCAACTGCTTAAATCAGGCCCAGTGTCTACGCAGCGTCTACTTTTTTGTAGGCGTTTCTCCCCAATCGCTCGACGTTGTTTTCACCTTTGAGGTTTACAGCGTCATGCAGCTACGGTGAGGGACGTCGTCGTTGATTCATGCAGTCTCGAAACTAAGTTTAGCTTAATGTAACAGTTCGGTTGTCCGGGATTGCTGAACATTTGACGTGGAACAGTTTTGAGACATGTTGTTCACAATAGAAACCCATACGGCAATAGCTGAATGATAAGGGCGATTCCCGGTTTTCGCCTTGTCTGTGCCACCA
>CAXGUU010000177.1:0-6922 GCA_964012875.1 uncultured bacterium | reverse complement strand
AGCCTGTTGCAACTGTGAATCGACCGTCGTCATCACTTTCATTCCGGCTGTGTAGGCGTCGTCGCCGTAGTTACTCAGCATGAAGTCCCTCACCATTTCCGCGAGATGAGGCGCGTAACTTTCTACAGCCTGGCCGTGCCACTCCGCCTGGACTTCCGTTGCGTTTGCGTCGTCGTGCTCCGTCTCACTGATAACACCCAGCGCCAACATCCGGCCGAGCACATAGGCACGCCGGTCGCGCGCGCCTTCGGCGTTCGAGATGGGATTGGTCCGGGAAGGCGCCTTGGGCAGCCCTGCGATCGTTGCGATCTCCGGCAGGGTCAGTTGCCCGATCGTCTTACCGTAATACACCTGTGCGGCAGCACCGACGCCGTAGGACCGATGTCCCAGGAAGATCTTGTTGAGATAAAGCTCGAGTATCTCGTCTTTACTCAACTCGCGCTCGATGATCATCGCCAGCACGACCTCTTTCAGTTTGCGCTCGTAGGTTTTTTCGGGCGAGAGAAAAAAGTTGCGCGCGACCTGCATGGTAATCGTACTCCCTCCCTGCCTTTTTTCCCCCGACTGGATAAGTTCGATAGCGGCCCGGGTAATTGCCACCCAATCCACCCCGGGGTGCGAATAAAAGCGATCGTCCTCGGCCGCAATAAAAGCCTGCTTCATCAATTCAGGCACGTCTTGTATGGCGACCGGTAAACGGCGTTTCTCGCCAAATTCAGCTATAAGTTTGTGGTCGCTGGTGTAAACGCGCAGCGGCGTTTGCAGCTGAACTTCCCGCAGCGTCTCCACCGGCGGTAGCTGCGGAACGATGTAGCCGAGTAGCAGGCCTGCGGCGACAAGGCCGGCAATGGCCAGTGACAGCAATGCGTAGAAAATAAAACGCAACATCTAGTGTGGGGAGCAGTATGGACGCCTATATATTCTTTATTTTTACTTTAAAAAAAGTCCGTAAGATTCGATTTTTATTAGATTTTATTTGAAAATCGATTGTTTTTTGCGTGCTGATTGTCTACAGTTAGCCATAAAATTTAAGGTTGATGCGCATTTTAATTACGCAAATAATTGATTTTAAGGGCTATTATGATATCTCTCTTCAATCGCTCTAACGCGCCAATTCTAGGGGTCGACATCAGCTCAACGTCGGTAAAAGTCCTCGAGCTGTCGCGTAACGATAGTTCTTACAAAGTCGAGAGCTACGGCGTCGAACCACTGCCACCAAATTCTGTTGTCGAAAAGAATATAGCGGATGCTGAGCTCGTCGGCGAGGCGATCGGCCGTGCTGTCGCCAAATGCGGGACCAAGACCAAGTTCGCCGCCTGTGCCGTTGCCGGCTCGGCGGTCATTACCAAGGTCATTACCATGCCCGCTGAACTCTCCGAAGAAGAGATGGAGAGCCAAATACAGATCGAGGCCGACCAGCACATCCCCTATCCACTGGAAGAAATCAGCCTCGATTTCCAGGTCCTGCATCCTTCTGAGACCGAGCCGGACAAGATGGACGTTATGCTGGCAGCGTCACGCAGCGACAACGTCGACATTCGGGTCGCGGCACTCGACATTGGCGGACTCACCGCCAAGGTTGTCGATGTGGAAGCCTTTGCTTTGGAAAATGCCTTCGCCTTGATCAGTGAAAAAGTCAGCGCGCTCGCCGACTCTCACGTCGTTGCAGTTATGGATGTTGGCGCGACCACTTCCACACTAAGCGTGCTGGAAGATTCCAAGGTCATCTACACCCGGGAACAAACATTTGGCGGCCGTCAGCTAACCGACGAGATTCAACGCCGATACGGGTTTTCATACGAACAAGCCGGCCTTGCAAAGCGGCAGGGCGGGCTCCCGGACAACTACGAGCCGGAAGTGCTGCAGCCGTTCATGGAATCGATGGCCCAGGAAATGAACCGCGCGCTACAGTTCTTCTATTCGTCGAGCCAGGTTGGCGCCGTCGACCACGTCCTAATCGCTGGCGGTTGCGCGTCGATTGAAGGTATTGGCGACCTGATCCAGTCAAAGATTGACACCAGTGTAACGGTCGCCAACCCATTCGCAGACATGTCGGTTGGGTCCCGAACCAAGCCAGACAATCTCAACAACGACGCACCCGCGTTGATGATTGCCTGCGGATTGGCTCTGAGGAGTTTTGACTAATGGCACGCGTTAACCTACTTCCTTGGCGCGAAGAACTTCGCAAGCAAAAGCGCACAGAGTTCTTTTCGGTACTCGGTGTGTGCGCGGCCATCGCGCTCGGCGTCTGGCTTGCAGTACATCTTCATTACGTCGAATTGATCAAACAACAGGAAGCACGGAACGCTTTCCTGGCCAAACAAATTAAGCTCCTCGACAAGAAGATCAAGGAGATCAAGGAGCTTGAAAAAGAGAAAGAAAACCTGATCGCTCGAATGAAAGCGATCGAATCGCTGCAGACGAGCCGACCGATTATCGTCCATCTGTTCGATGAGTTGGTTTCGACACTCCCCGAAGGTGTGCACTTGCAGCAAGTCAGTCAGGCTAAGAAGAAGGTGACCGTGAAAGGCGTCGCGCAGTCGAACGCGCGCGTATCGAACTACATGCGCAACATCGAATCGTCGGAATGGGTGGACAAACCCAAGTTGTCGATCATCGAGACGAAAACCAAAAACCGGCAGCGAATCGCAGACTTCACCATGACAATGGTGCAAACCATTCCAGAATCCGAACGTCCGCCCGAGGATGAGGAAGAATTCTAATGACGCTCTCAGATCTGAACAATCTAAGTCTTGACAATATCGGCACGTGGCCGCTGCCCGTAAAAATCGTGGTGGCCATTCTGGTATTCGTTGCAATTGGCTTTGCGGGCTATAAGACCGACATCAAAGATCAACGCATTGCACTAGAACAAGTGCGAGAGAAGGAAGAGAGAGCGCGAAAAAAATTTGAGAAAAAGCAACAGAAGGCGGCCAACCTTCCGGCGCTCAAACAGCAACTTGAGGACATCAAGGAGACGTTTGGCGATTTGCTGAAGCGACTACCAAATAAAACTGAGGTAGCCGAGCTGTTGATTGATATTTCGCAACAGGGACTGGGGGCAGGTCTCGAGTTCGAGTTGTTCAAACCCGGTAAAGAACGCCCTGCTGATTTCTACGTCGAACTGCCAATCCAGATCCGGGTTGTCGGCGACTACCACGAATTCGGCAGTTTCATCAGTGGCATATCTGATCTGCCGCGAATCGTGACCAGTCACAACATCAAAATCTCGCAAAAAAAATCCGGCAAATTGACGCTCCAGACCACCGCCAAGACATATCGCTACATCGATGACGACGAAGAATAGTGACGCGAGGTACTTGCAGAATGATTTCGACAACATTTAGAACCTCATTGCGCGCGATGCTTCTCGTATCGCTTCCGCTGATATTCGGCGGCTGTGTTTCGAAGGACATGACTGACCTGGAAGACTACGTATCCCAGGTACTCTCCAGGAAAGGTGGAAACATCGAACCACTGCCGCCAATCAAACCGTCAAAGCGCTATCTCTACCAGGCCGGCGATTTAGGTTTACGTGATCCATTCCAATCTATTCTGGCTGACCATCCCGAAATCAAACCGCCGACGACCGATGACGACGCCAACCAGCAACAATTTGCAACCGAAATCCTCACGCACAACCGCGAAGAGCTGGAGAATTTCGAGCTCGACAGTCTGCGCATGGTTGGGGTGCTAGAGATGGATGCCATGTTCGGAATTATCCGTGACCAGGCCGGTGTCGTTCATCGCGTCAAGGTCGGAAATTACATCGGCCGCAACTACGGCAAGATTACGAATATCCAAGAAGACAAAATAGATATCCGCGAAATCATCAAGAACCCAACGGGCCAATGGGAAGAGCGGCCGGTTGAACTTGCGATGAGCGATGAGTAACCCAAAGGGGCAACCAAGATGAGTACTAAATTCGGCTTCAAATTCGCAAAACTTGCTTGCGCAAGTACGCGCACCCTCTGTGCCGGGGTAGTTGCTGCATCGATGACGTTGGCGACGCACGCCGCTTTTGCTGGCTCGCTCGACAGTGTTTACTTTTCATCCCTGCCCGGAGACCGGGTACAGATAACGCTGAAGTTATCCGAGCCGGTTTCAGGTGACCCGCTTAGCTTTACGATTGACAACCCGGCCCGGATTGCAATTGACCTGCCAGCGACAACGGTCAATCTGGGCGAAAGCACCCAATCGATCGGAGTCGGCTCGGCCGAGAGTCTGACTGCAGTCGAGGCGGACGACAGGACTCGGGTAGTGGTTAATCTGACCCAGCTCGTGCCCTACGAAATCGCTGCGGAAGGAAACAGCCTGGTGCTGACCCTGGACTCAGTGCCGGCTTCGCTTGAAACGGAGTCCGTAGCTTCAGAGGCAACGATGCCCGGTAGCGGGTCGGCTGCCATCGCCGATCTTGATTTCCGCCGGGGTAGCACGGGCGAAGCCCAGATTGTCGTGGATCTGACCGCCGCTGACATTGGCATCAACATCAGTCAGCAAGGCGAGAACATTATCGTCGACTTCGCTGATACCTCGCTGCCAGAGGCACTGGACCGCAAGCTCGACGTGCGCGATTTCGCCACGCCTGCGCTTGAGATTGACACGTTTTCGAAGGGCAATGGTACACGGATGGTTGTCAAGCCGACCGGACTGTACGAGCACCTGGCTTACCAGTCCGACAACATCTTCACACTTGAACTGCGGGAACTGACCAAAACCGAAGAAGAGGCGCTTAAGAAAGCGAAATTCGGTTACACCGGCGAGCGCCTGTCACTGAACTTTCAGAACATTGAAGTTC
Source organism: uncultured bacterium (assembly GCA_964012875.1). GTDB lineage: Bacteria > Pseudomonadota > Gammaproteobacteria > CAXGUU01. Next base: position 2,124 of record CAXGUU010000177.1, on the reverse strand, counting down.
GCGCCGTTCTTCAGCTGATCGCCGATATCACCGAAAAGAACCTGGTCGCCAGCGACAGCGTTCGTGGCAACGTCACGTTGCGCCTGAAGAATGTACCCTGGGACCAGGCGCTCGACATCATCCTGCGCTCACGTGGCCTCGGCAAACGAGACGTCGGAAACGTCATGATGGTTGCGCCGCAGGAAGAGATTGCCGCTCGCGAGAAACTTGACCTCGAATCGCAGAAGCAGATTCAAGAACTGTCGCCGCTTCGCACCGAGTTCGTGCAGGTCAACTATGCAAAAGCTAGTGACATCGCGGCCTTGGTCAAAGATGAGGCTAATAACCTGCTTTCCGAACGCGGGAATGTCACAGTTGATGAACGAACCAACACACTACTCATTCAGGACACCAGCGACAAGCTGAGTGAGATTCGTAACGTCGTTGAAGCGCTTGACATCCCGGTCAAACAAGTTCTGATCGAATCAAGAATCGTGGTTGCCAACGAGGACTTCGCGAAAGATTTAGGTGTGCGTTTTGGCTATAGCCACGTTAACAATATTTCGAGTTACACCGCCAACGCGGACGGCAGTTTTCCCTTTACATCGGTGATTGGCGGTGGGCAACCAGGTGACTTCGCCTATCCCGGCGCCACAACGTTCAATACCGACGGCAACGAAAACTACATCGTAGACCTGGCTGCCGCCGGCGCGGCGGGCAACTTGAAATACGCTGTCGGCAAGATCGGGAGCTACTTCCTGCAGCTCGAATTGACCGCGCTACAGGCCGAAGGTCGCGGCGAAGTCATCTCCGCACCGCGGGTCATCACCTCTAATCAGCGCAAGGCGGTTATCGAATCAGGTACTGAAGTGCCGTACCTGGAAGCGTCGTCCAGCGGCGCGACATCGATTTCGTTCAAGAAGGCGGTGTTGAGCCTCGAAGTTACGCCGCAAATCACTCCCGATGACCGCATCATCATGGATCTCACGGTCAACCAGGACGCGATTGGTCAGGTGTTCTCCGGTATTCCCAGTATCGATACCAATGAGCTCCAAACGCAGGTATTGGTCGATAACGGTGAGACCGTCGTGCTTGGGGGTATCTATGAATCCTCAAATCGCGACGACAAAACCAGTGTCCCGTTCTTTGGCGAACTACCTTACCTTGGACGCCTGTTTAAACGCACTCAGAACAGTGTGTCGAAACAGGAGCTGTTGGTCTTCGTTACACCGAAGATCATCAAGGAAACGCTGTCGCTGTCCGCACGCTAGGGAGCACTTCGTCACAGCACTTATACGAAATGGGGGGAAACGTCCCCGTTTTTCTTTGGATTCGACACTGAAATACTATCGCTCCTAGATAAGAGACAAAGGCTAACTGGGTGTCTGAAGTTCAGCGTGTTTTTCTGGTCGGCCCGATGGGCACCGGCAAAACCACAATAGGTAATAAACTCGCCAAGGCTTTGAACTTTGAGTTCATCGATGCTGACGAAGCGCTCGAAAAGAGAACCGGTGCAAGCATCACGTTGATTTTTGATGTTGAAGGTGAACAAGGCTTTCGCGAACGGGAAGAGAAAATTCTGGACGACCTCACACAGCGGGAGCAGGTCGTCTTAGCAACCGGCGGCGGCGCTGTGCTGCGCGAAACCAATCGAGCCGCACTAAGCGAACGCGGATTTGTCGTCTATCTGAGAAGTCCGATCGAAACCCTGATTGAAAGAACACGTTTCGACACCTCCCGCCCGTTGCTGAAAACCGAAGACCCTGCTGCTACGTTGCGTGAAATCATGGAAAATCGAGAGCCCCTGTATGAGGCCGTAGCCGACGTCATCGTCGACGCGGAAACACTGAACATCAAACAAATCGTCCAACGAATCGCGGACGAGCTTCAATGCTAGATACGGTCGAAGTGGATTTGGGAGATCGCAGCTATCCGATACACATCGGTGCCGATGCGCTCGCTGACCGGAATCTTTGGGAGCGTATCGAAAGCCGCCAGGTCGTAATTGTGAGCAACGAGGTCGTCGCGCCATTGTATCTGGACCAGATATACCAGCATTTTTCGGACCGGGATTGCTTCCCCTATGTAATCGCCGACGGCGAAGCGGAGAAGAATCTGGACAGCTTCGAAAAATTGATGGGCACC
>CAXGUU010000176.1:0-6924 GCA_964012875.1 uncultured bacterium | reverse complement strand
TGAATGGCTGTTCGCGGCGAATAACTCCATCGAAAACGGTTTTACCCAAGGGCGCGGTTGACGACCTCAAAGCTATCTTTCGAGAGGTCCTTGGTGTCACGGATGCGCGCAAGAGCCGCCTCGGCGTGACTTTGTCGACCGGTGTCAAACTTCCTCCATCGATCAAATGAGCGCGCCAGGCGCGCTGCGATCTGGGGATTCAGTCGATCGAGGGCAATGACTTGGTTGGCGCCGAATTCGTAGCCGCGGCCGTCGGCTCGGTGAAACCCGGCCTGGTTACTGTGGCAGAACGCGCCGATGACCGAGCGCACGCGGTTCGGATTTTTGATGTCAAAGTCGTCGTGCTCGAGCAAACGGGTGACGTCATCAATCGTGCTCGGAAGTCGCGAGGTCGCCTGTACCGCGAACCACTTGTCCAGCACGAGCGCTTCCTCGCGCGCCTTGTTGTAAAACCATTTCAGGGCACTAAAGCGTTCGTCGCATTCGCAATTCGCCAGCGCACCAAGGGCGGCCATGCTGTCGGTCAGGTTGTCGGCAGTGGTCAATTGATCGTGGCAGCGCGAACGGATTTCAGGCGTATCCAGTTCCATGAGGTAGCCCAGTGCCTGGTTACGCAACGCTCGTCGACCGGCGGCGCTGGGTTCGGGGGAGTACGGTCCATCGACCGTGAATGCCATGTAGGTCTCCGCGAATCGCGCTTCAAGCGCTGTCGCCAGATGGCGACGCAGCGCAGTGCGCGCAGCGAGCACTGCATCAGGATCGACTTCCTCGATCAGTTCCGATAGCCAGGCGGTGGTCGGCAGGCTGAGGAATTCGCTGGTAAATGCCGGGTCGTCGTCCGCATGGCCGAGTGCTCGGTCGAATACGTTCACCAAAGTGTCATTGAATGTGGGAGCACTACCGCCTTTGATTTGTTTGATTGCCGTTAGCAGAACATTGATCGCGAGGCGCTGCCCGGCTTCCCAGCGGTTGAAAGAATCAGAGTCGTATTCAGCTAGCAGGGCAAGATCGTCGTCCCCGTAGTCATACTCGAGCATGACCGGCGCGGAAAATCCGCGAAGCAGGGACGGCACCGGGCGCGCCGTGACGTTTGGAAAGGTGAAGACCTGTTCGGGCTCCGTCAGCGACAGCACACGCGTACTGGCAGTCTCGCTACTGCCTTCGCTCGCCAGGGTGATTTCTTCACCGCTAGGCAGCAGTAGGCCAAACGACACGGGAATATGAAACGGGAGTTTTGAGTCCTGTCCGGGCGTAGACGGGCAATTCTGCTGCAGGGTCAACGTATAGGTGTTTGAGGTGGCATCGTAGTCATCGTGAACGCTGACGATTGGGGTCCCGGCCTGGTTGTACCAACGTTTGAATTGCTCCAGATCGATGCCGCTCGCATCGGACATTGCGGCGGCGAAGTCCTCAGTACAAACGGCCTCGCCATCGTGGCGTTGGAAGTACAAATCCATGCCTGCGCGAAAGCCTTCAACCCCAAGCAGGGTGTGAATCATGCGCACGACCTCGGCCCCCTTGTTGTAAACCGTGGCGGTGTAAAAGTTGCTGATTTCGATGTAGGAATCCGGGCGCACCGGGTGAGCCATCGGGCCGGCATCTTCCGGGAATTGTGCCGATCTCAGGAGGCGAACCTCCTGGATACGCTGCACTGCGTGTGAGTACCGGTCGCCGCCGTAGAGCTGGTCGCGAAATACCGTCAGGCCTTCTTTCAGGCTCAGCTGAAACCAGTCCCGGCAGGTCACCCGATTACCAGTCCAGTTGTGGAAATATTCGTGTGCGACCACGCGGTCGAGCATCATAAAGTCGCTGTCGGTGGCAGTGTCTGGTCGGGCCAGGATGTATTTCGTATTGAATATATTGAGGCCCTTGTTCTCCATGGCGCCCATATTGAAATCACCGACCGCAACAATCATGTAAGTGTCCAGATCGAGTTCCAGGCCAAAAACGTCTTCGTCCCAGCGCATCGACGATTTCAGCGCGTCCATGGCGAATTCACACTGATCAAGCTTGCCTGGTTCGACGTACAGCTTGAGGCCCACGTCGCGTCCGGATGCAGTCCTGAAGTTGCTTTCCAGCAATTCCAGGTCGGCAGCGACCAGCGCAAACAGATAGGCTGGCTTTGGAAAGGGATCAACCCAGCGTGCCCAGTGGCGACCTTGCTGCGCTTCGCCGCTGGCCGCAAGGTTGCCGTTTGACAGCAACACCGGGAAGCGTGTGCGCGGCGCTTCGATAGTCGTGGTGTACCGGGACATCACGTCCGGACGATCCGGGAAGTAGGTAATCCGCCTGAAGCCCTGCGCTTCACATTGCGTGAAATAGCCATCCTGCGATGCGTAGAGCCCTTCCAGGGCGGTGTTGTCTTCCGGTTTGATTCGCACCGTCGTGGCGACCGCGCACGTATCCGGAAGGTCGCTCAAGACAATACCTTCGTCGTCATCAACGTATTGCCCGGTTGTCAGTTCTACGTCGTCGACACTGATTCGGATGAGTATAAGGTCGTGGCCGTCGAGGCGCAGTGAACGAGGGTCAGTGCCGGCAGCCGGGTTCCTGCGCACCTGCAAGGTGCTTGAAACCTCGGTGTAGTCTTCGCGGATCCTGACATGAATGTCGACCGAGTCGACCAGGAATGGCGGTACCGTGTAGTCCTTCAGGTAGACGGTGCGCGGTATGGTTCTGGACATGTGGAATCAATCTCACGAAATTTTCGAGTTATGGCCGGCGCAATGGGCGTGCGGACACAAACGCCGTTCGGCAGTTTACTTGAGATATGACGTCGGCGAGCCATGGTTCGCCGTAACACGCCCGAGACAGACGAATCCGCGCATGGCATGCAGCGAGTCGACCGGTCGGCGCAGGCTGCCCGATCGCCTTTAACGACGCTACCGAAGTAATTCGCCATGCCCAGATAGAGCCCACGCTTTCAGCCACTGCTGCGGCAGGAAAGCGTGAACCCGTCGGCGCTCTTATTCCACCTGAATGTGTTCTTCGGTGGTGATGATAATGATATCCGACGACCCATCGGTTGCGCTGTTTCGCGCACGCTGGCCTTCGGCGGTATCAAACACGGCGTCCATCGCTTCGCGCGAATCAAACCACACTTCGGCAATGCCGTCGTACCTTTGATCCGCGGTTGTCGACAAATTGATAGTGTACTTCTTAAGTCCCGGCCATTGTTTGACCTTGGGTGCGTGTTCGGTCAGCCACCAGGTCTTGAATGCGTCGAAGTCCATACCTTCAGGGCGTTTCAGTATTCCCAGCAATTTGTACATGATGGTTTCCTCCATTGGGCGTGTGGGACGAAAAGCCAAAAGGTAATGCCTGCGACAGCGTGACACAATCGGCGGCAAAATCCGGTGCTTGTTGCCGGCTGGCAGCGTGAAATAATGGCGCGGACAGGAGGACTGACCCGGTTCCGGAGGAGTCGGAACGGGCCACCCCTCGCCAGGTACACCCAAAGGGAGCGAAAGCATGATTGATCTTCACTACTGGCCGACCCCCAACGGCAAGAAAGTCACAATTTTGCTCGAAGAATGCGCACTGCCGTACAAGGTCGTCGAATGCAATATTGGCAGGGGCGATCAATTCGAAGATCAGTTTCTTCAAATCTGTCCGAACAACCGTATGCCGGCAATTGTCGATCATGAACCGGCCGATGGCGGTCCGCCGATAAGCGTTTTCGAGTCGGGCGCAATCATGATGTACATCGCTGACAAGGCCGGGCGTTTTTTCCCCCAGGACGTTCGCGGCAAGACCGCGGTTACCGAGTGGATCATGTGGCAAATGGCCAACCAGGGTCCGAAGAGCGGAGAGTGCGGCCACTTCCGCCGATTAGGCGACAGCCAGGGCGATCAAAGCTATGCAGTACGCCGATTCACCGATGAAGTTAACCGGCTCTACGGTGTTTTGAACCAGCGTCTCCACGATAGTCCTTACCTGGCTGGGGACGAATACACCATTGCCGACATGATCGTCTACCCGTGGTGTGCGGTGGCCGATAGCCATGAGCAGGACATCGATGACTTCAAGTATTTCAAACGCTGGTGGGAAGAATTGTCGGCGCGACCCGCGGTCGAGCACGGCATGGCGGTGGGTAGCGACCTGAGTCTCAACCTCGATGAATTGAGTGAGGAGCAGCGCGCAGCATTGCGCAAATTGCTCTACAACCAACGCGCACGCCCGGTCATAGAGCGGTAAACCAGGACGCATGTTGCGACAGATGAAGGTGATTCCAGACTATGAAGATTGCAGATAACTGCGTCGTAACATTTCACTACCGACTGAGCGATGCCGACGGCAAGGCCCTTGAGGATTCATTTGATGGCGATCCCATGGCTTATCTGCACGGTCTCGGTGGGATCATCCCGGGTCTTGAGCAGGAGATGAAGGGGCGGGAGGCAGGCGCGACGTTCAACGCCACGATACCGCCGGCCATGGCCTATGGAGAACGGCGGGAAGACGCGGTCCAGCGGATTCAGAAAAAGACCGTCATGACCAAGGGGCGGGTCAAACCCGGCATGGTTATTTCGGTCTCGACCGATCATGGACCGCGTCAGGTGGTTGTGGTTAAAGCCGGCAAGTTCGTGCTCGATGTCGATACCAATCACCCGCTTGCAGGACAGACGCTGACTTTCGACGTCGAGGTCGTCGATGTGCGCGAAGCGATGCCGGAGGAGCGGGCGCGTCGGCACGTGCATGGGTCCGGCGGGCACCACCACTAAAAGTGTCCTGTGACTGAGCGGCATTGTCCACACGGCGTTAACCATCCATTCAACATGGTCATTGGCTTAGCAGTAAACAGCTTTTTTGCCGTTGTTTACCTTGTCTTGCCCGCTGTCATCGTGTAAGGGGATAGTGTCGTTTTCGATGCGCCGTGTTGGCTAAAAGCTTGGTCCTCCGTAAGCAGGAATTAATCGTGCAATTGGAAATTCAGATGCGAACATTTCGATTTTTAGTTTTGATACTCGCGCTCGCGCAGGGTCCGGCCTTCGGTGACGACGGGCGCCTGCGGGCCGCGCACACTGATCACGACAACTGGCTGACTTATGGCCATGGTTACAGCAACCAGCGGTACAGTGCACTCGACGACATTTCGGTCGCGAATGTTCAGCGATTGACGCCTGCGTGGATCTACCAGACCGGGGTCCTGGGATCGTTTCCGGCCAATCCGCTGGTGGTCGACGGCGTGATGTACCTCAGCACGCCGCACAATCATGTCGTCGCCCTGAACGCAGCGACCGGCCAGGAGCGCTGGCGTTACACGCACGAAAAAACGCAGGAGCAACTTTGCTGCGGTTCGCACAACCGGGGCGTGGCCTGGGGCTATGGGCGTGTGTACATGATCACCGCAGATGGCCGACTTGTGGCGCTCGATGCGGAGTCGGGTGAAGTGGTATGGGATATACCGGTCGTTGACCCGACCACAGCGGATGCCGGTGATTTGGCGTCGATACGCCGTTACAACAAAGAAAATACCGCGGCCTTTGAATCGATGACACGGTTCGCCGGTAACATGGCGCCGCTGGTCTACGACGGTAAGGTCATCGTCGGTGTCAGTGGCACGGGATACAGTGCAGTCCTCGGTGAAGCCGAGTCGGACTCGGTCTCCCTTCTGGGGCGCCCGGGTGTGCGGCCCGGTTTGCGAGCCTTTCTGACCGCCTACGATGCAAACAGCGGTGATCTGCTGTGGCGCTGGTACGTTGCATCGTCTGAAAGCTGGGAGGGCGAATTCGCTACCACTACCAGTTTTGGGGATGTCATGGAACGTGACGTCGCAGCGGAGAAAGCGAACGCCGACACCTATCGCGACGCCTGGAAGGGCGGTGGCGGTTCACTGTACTCGTCGCCGTCGGTCGATCCTGATCTAGGTCTGATATACATCGGTACTGGTAATCCCTCGCCGGGTTATGCCGATTACAAACGCCCGGGTGATAACCTGCACACCTCATCAGTGGTGGCACTGGACGCCGAAACGGGAGAATTGGGCTGGTATCACCAGGTCGTACCACATGATATCTGGGGTTACGACGTGGCAGCGCCGCCATTGTTACTCGATGTTGTTAATGACCAAGGCAAGACGGTGCCGGCCGTGGCTGCTGCGGCAAAGACCGGCTGGGTCTACCTGTTGAACCGGGCGACGGGAGAGCCGGTTCGACGGTCTCAGGCGTTTGTGCCGCAGTCCGAGAACATGTTCACGCGCCCTACCACTGAGGGCAAGCTCATTGCGCCAGGCGCCGGCGGCGGTGCCAATTGGCCCCCCATGGCCTACAGCCCGCTAACGGACTGGATTTACGTCGTGGCGTCGCACAACCCGACCCGGTACAAAAAGGAAATTGACGACGCCGGCAAAGCGGTCAATGTGATCAGCTATTTGATCAACCCCGATCGCTGGGGCACGGTCAGCGCCGTCGATCCCGACGACGGCGTTATCAAGTGGCAGGAGAAAACCGAGTTACCGGTGATTTCCGGTGCCTTGGCGACGGCCGGTGGTCTGCTGTTTCACGGTCAGTCCAACCGTGAATTCGTGGCGCGGGACCTTACAGACGGCCGGCGCCTGTGGTCGTTCCAGACCGGTGCCGGGGTCAACGCACCGCCGGTGACTTACCGAGTGCACGGGCGCCAGTATGTCACCGTGGCATCAGGCGGCCATGCGTTGTTCAAGTACCCGCTTGGCGATGCGGTGATTGCATTCGCACTGCCACAAAAGTGAGTTTGCAGGCAGCGCGCTGCACTATGACCGCGGTAGCACACCGACCGTCCGGCAGCCGCTGCCCCTCGGGTTTCTCTTCGCATTCGCGGGCTAAAATCACGCCATGAGTCAAAAACAATTCAATTCGGCGCTGGCCGAATTTATCAACCGGTCGCCGACGCCCTTTCATGCCGTTCAGCAAATGCGAGGCCGCCTGCTGGAAGCGGGTTACGCCG
>CAXGUU010000175.1:0-6977 GCA_964012875.1 uncultured bacterium | reverse complement strand
CGCCGATGTATCGGGGACGGCCCTTGATCAGGAATTCCGCGCTCTCAGCTGTGTTCGAAAACCGGCCTTCGCGCACCTCCAACAGCCCGCCGCTGACCAGTGCATAGAGCAGCGGCTGCAACTTGGTCGGGGAAACATCAAGCTCAGCGGCAATGGCCTCCACCGTGCAGGTGTCATCGCCGATGGCCGTAAACACCCCAAGTTGCATGCCGGCCAGCATTGCCAGCGCAGGGTATACATTGGCAACGTGCGCGTTGATGGTATCGGGCTTTAAGGCTGTAGATTCTGGCATGGGTCAGTCGTCGTCCGGATACGAAGCCCGATGCTAACCCAACTCTGCACGCCCAGCAGCCAGGTAAAAAAAAAGCGCCGGCCAGGTTGAGCTGGCCGGCGCCGTCGGTAGTCGCAGGCGATCAGAACGACACGTCCCACTGGAACCGTACGCGGTCGTCAGAAACGTCGCGACCGAGCACATCGTCTTCCATCGTCAGGTGCGAATAATCGAGCGTAAACTTGTTGTTGTGGCCGGCGATAAACCAGTTCGCGCCCAAGGTGAATTCCTCACGCTCATTATCCTGTGCGCGGTCGAACCGGTTGGGCTCCTCAACAAAGGCGTAGCGAAACGCAAGCTCTAGCGGCGCCGGCACGAAGGGGAACAGGTTATGGAAAAAGTACCCGGCCTGGGCATAGGCGCCGCGGAAGTCGTTTTTGGTCCCGGCGACGCTGTCTTCCACCGTTTTCCAGTGAAACTCCTCCTGGACGGAGAAACCGCGCCATTTGAAGGCGAATTCCTGCACCATCTGGTCAACTTGGAACTGACCCCGCGTCGCTGAGCCCGGACGGGTGTAGCCATCGAGGTTACCGCAACCGGAAGACGACCAGCGCGTGCAGCTGCCCTTGTTCGTTGCCGCGGCAAAGGCCAGGCTACCGGTCGGCTTTTCGGTGTACTCAACGTCGGTCTGGCGCCACTTCAGATCACGACCCAAGAAGTTCCATTGCAGACGGCCCATATACATCATGTTTTCATCGTTGTTCTTAACGCCGCGGCCTTCACCGGTAAAGACGCCAGCCCAGTAGCGCATATCCGCCGGCGTCCCCTTGAACAGGTGTCCACGCAACTGCACACCGACCTGGCGGTCAATCGTAAAAATTCGATTGACGATGGAGCGCTCGACGAATTGCTGACGACCTGATGAATCGACGCGCTCGCGGTTGTAATCGATTTTCCACTGACCGACACGCAATGCGGCCCAGTCCCACTTGTCTGCGGTGATGCGCCAATCGATGACGCGGGTGCTGGATGAAGAACTGCTGTCATCGACATCCCGGCTTGGTTGCAGATCGACTTCGAAATAATAACCTAGCCAGGGGCGGTAGCCGTGACCGCCGATTTTCATGCGTAGGCGGCGTGCCTCAAACGTACTCGTGTCTTCGGAATCGAACGAGGCGAGCTGGCGGGGATCGCCACTGAATGGATTGGTGTAACGTAATTGTGCGCGCCACTGAAGGTTGGTTTGCCAGTTGCCGTCCTTGGATTCGAGGCGGAAACCCTTCTTGCCATAACTCGCTTTGACCGGAAAATCTTCGTCGATTTTTTTGGCAATTTTCTCGCCGATGCTAGCGTCGAGGCGTTTGTCTACCGCCTCGGCAACGGCTTTTTCAACTTTCTCGTCGACCGCCTTTTCAACTTGGGCAGCAGCCTCAGGCGTGCCCAGAATGTCAGCGCTAGTCAGGCTTTCCTTTTTCATCAGACTGTCATACTGCGCCTGGGTGATGACACCGTTGCCGAGCAGGATATCCAGCAGCGCCTTTTCCGCCGCGCTCGCGCTTTGTCCGACAATACACAACATCGTTACGACGACTGCTTTGGCGGTCAAAGTCGAAAAAATCGACGGCTTCATTCACTTACCTCCTGAATGTTTACGACCCGGCTAGTGAGCCATCCGCTGCGCAAAACAAAGGATAGGCTTAACCAAGTGGGTGATTTCAGGGGGCAGTTTGACGAGCCAATATGACAGTTTCGTGACATTTAAACGCACGGCCCCGGGTTACAGGCAGCGACTGTAACTCGACTGGAGCTGCCGGGTATTGCCGGCTGGAATGTTTTTTTACCACCGTCACGTCGGGGCAAACATGGCGGTGGTGAATCAAGTCAAGCGCGCGGGCTCAGACGAACGCCGGCAGTACCGCGAAAGACAGGGCGCGGTCAGCTCGCTGCGGTCCCCGGCGCGTCCTGCGAGGGTTGGGCAACTGGTGTTTAGTTGAGAACTTTCAGAGCCGCGTGCAAAGCTTCGATCCGCGTATCGTAATAGGAGCCGCTTGGCAGGCAATGGTCGGCTTCAAGCGCCTTCAATACGTCGCCTACTTCCTCTGAAATGCCGGTTAAATAAACCTGCTTCCCGGACTCCCGGGCATCGCAGGCAATCGTTTCGACAGCACGAGCGGCGGATACGTCAATGAAAGGGACCCGGGAGAAATCGAGCACAATCACGATTGTCTTGCCGAGCGACCGTTCGCGAACCTGGTGCCCGGCGTCCGCGGCCGCGCCGAAACTGAGCGGCCCACCGAAATCGAACAGCGTAATGGCGCCGTCGGCACGTTCCAGAATTTCGTTCTCCTCCGGAGTTGTGATCAGCGCTGTTTCCTGTCCCAAAGCCGCCAGCTGTTCATCGGCAAGTCGCTTAACGAAGGCCAGCGCGGCCAGCACGACGCCGACAGCGACCGCCGTGATCAGATCAACAAACACCGTCATGCCGAGGACGATTACCATCAGGGCAAGATCCCATCGCGGTCCCTTGTGGGCGCGAATCAGGTAGGAAAAATCGATGATGTCGTAACCAACCTTGACCAGAATGCCTGCCAGTACGGCATGAGGAATCAGTGAGGCCAACGGCGCGAGGCTGATGACGACAGCCAGTAGGAATAGCGCGTGCAACATGCCCGATATACGGGTACGCCCGCCGGTGCGAATGTTGACCACCGTGCGCATGGTGGCGCCGGCGCCCGGAATCGCGCCAAACAGACCCGCGACCGTGTTACCGATACCCTGACCAACCAGCTCGCGGTCTGAATTGTGCCGGGTGCGCGACATGTTATCGGCGACCAGCGACGTCAGCAGACTGTCAATCGCGCCCAATACGGCCAGAATAAACGCGGCCTCAAGCACGATGGCAAACGTCTCATGGGTAAACGAAGGTAAGACAAAAGATGGGAAACCGGTGGGGATGTCGCCAAGAATCGGGGCGCCAGTCAGAAACAGGCTGGTCACGGTACCAATGATCAATGCGGCCAGGGGCCCCGGGATGAAGACGCTCCAGGACTTCGGCCAGTAAAAGACGATTGCGAGTGATAGCGCGCCGATGATGACCGCTGGCCAGATAGGGTCCATCACGGCCGCGGGAATCGCGGCCAGGGCGGGGATAGTGCCACCACCCTCCGGTTCGTGCCCGAACAGCCGCGCCATTTGCAGCGCGATGATGATGCAACCGATACCACTCATAAAACCGGAGACCACCGGGTAGGGCACCAGCCGAATGTACTGCCCGAGGCGCAGTACACCGAAGCCGATTTGCAACAGGCCGGCGAGTACGACGGCAGCGAACACGACGGCCGGATTGGCACCCAGAGTCGCGAATACACCCGCGAAGACAACCACCATTGGCCCGGTCGGTCCGGAGACCTGTGACTCGGTGCCGCCGAACAAGGCGGCGAAGAAGCCAACGAAAATTGCCCCCCAAAGACCCGCGATGGGGCCGGCGCCCGATGCCTCGCCAAACGCAAGCGCGAGTGGTAAAGCGACAACGCCAGCAGTTAAGCCGCCGAAAACATCGCCGCGTAAGTTAGAGAAATCGAAATACGAAGTTTTCTGTGTGCCCGAATTTACAGTGTTCATTTAAATTCTCATAAGTCTCGAATAACTGGAATGCTCACGCTGAACAGTTGCTGGCTGTAGCGACGAGTTCGGCAGGGTAGCTTTCGGTCACCGGTCTGAATGTTTCGGTTGCGTGATCAAACGCCCTGACTTGGCCGGTGCGAATGTCATAGACCCAACCGTGTAATTCGAGTTTCCCTTTCGCTAGGGCAACAGCGACTACTGGATGCGTCCTTACGTGCTGTAGCTGCAGAACCACGTTTTGGTCAAGCAGCATGCTCATGCCCGCGTCATCGTCCTCATTTGCCCCACGTTCGCGCACTACTCCGACAGCGGCGCGCGAGTAGCTCAGCCACTCTCTTACGTGGGGAAGGCCGTCCAGACCTTCCGGATTCATCGCGCCTTTCATCGCGCCGCATTCGGTGTGACCGCAGATCACAATGTGAGGTACTTTTAATACCGCAACCGCAAATTCGATCGATGCCGTTATGCCGCCCGTTTGCGTCGTGTGTGGCGGCACAATATTGCCGGCGTTTCGGCAAACGAAAAGATCACCAGGGTCGGTCTGCGTGATCATCGCCGTGTCTATGCGGGAATCGGAACAGGTTACGAACAGAGCTTCCGGGGACTGTCCCAGGCTGAGACGTTCGAACAGCTCTTTCTTTTTCGGGAAAATGTCGTTCTGAAACCGAACAACACCTTCGGCGAACCTTGGCATCAGAATATTCCTCTATCGATTGGTTTCAATTCACACGCGCGCATCAGCACGCCACAGGCGCTTGGCGGCGCGTATTTTCGAACGGTCAACGGCGCTGATTCGTCCTTCGATAAATGTCAGCCCATCGACAATCCACTCTGCAAGATCGGGCTGAACCAGGCGATAAAAATGATGCCGGCCATCGCGCCGTTCTTCGACAATGCGATGGGCTCGCAACAACGACAGATGCTGCGACACGCGGGCGTTAGGCAGCGCAAGCGACTCGGCTAGCGAATTAACATCCTTTTCCTGGCCGCCAAGTTCTTCAATGAGCCGGATTCGATCCGGATGCGAAATCAACTTAAAAATCTCTGCGAGCTATTTGGCGACAACGATTCGGCTTGGCATGTCGTTTCACCCGTGTGCCTGATAACCCCAATTATAAACAGCTATTTAATACAAATCTATATATATTCAAAGTTTTGCATATATTGACCGGCCCGGGATAGCCGCGAATCACGCAACTGCTGCTACACTGCGGAGAACTGCCACCCAAATGGAGCGCGAGTTTTGAAACACCCGGTAGCCATCAGTCTTCTGTTCGCCGCATCCTTAACGCCTGCAGCAAACCTTTCAGCGGACGAAACCGCAGCGGCCGAATGCCGCGGCATTGCAGCGGCTGTGGTCGCCGGAATGCGGGCTGCAGGCGAAGTCGAAGGCCAAGCCCCCAGCCAAGCGGCCATCCTGGCTGCGCGCCGAGCCTGCGCAGCGGCCCGCGATGAGCTGACAATACCGGAGCGCGCAAGCAAGGATGATTCGGCCGCAACGCAGCAGCAGACGGTTGCCGCCAGTGAAAGCAATGATGATGAAAAGAAGAGCATCTGGGACTTTCTGCCTAGCAACGACGATCGCAAGCCGGGCAACGATCGCCTACGGCGATTGAAGGCTCAGTAAATAAGGCGCCCGGACACACCCGGCGCGTATCCCTAATTCAAATTAAAAAGGCGGCGAGGCTATGTGCCCCACCGCCTTTTTTTTCGATCCGGGGTAATTCTACAAATCGATATCGATGGTGTAGGAAACAACAAATTTAATCTGGTCGTTCTGCAGGCCCGCAGGAGAGTCGTCGAGATCTGTCCCGCTAACCAGGAATCCGAATCCGGCTTTCGCCAAAGAAACATTCCACTCGACATAATCATCCGTGCCATCGGCAAAGTTGAAGGCGTCGACAAAGTCACCCGCGTGATAGCCGACGTGCAAACCTAGTTCCAGTCCTTCGCGGACCTCGTGAACGTAGTCGCCGTAAACGTAATAGGCATCGCCAAAGCCAAAGTCGTAGTCACGACCGACAATGCCCTGCCCCATGCTTTCATTTGCTTCGGTATGGGCGAGGACCCACGCAGTAACACTAAAGCCACCCCAACCAACAGAACCGTACACTTCGCCAAAATCGATATCGTTATCTTCATCGTAGTTGTAATACAGGTAGCCCAGGTCGTAGCTGATCCCGTTGTACTCGCCGGCATAACCAGCGTAGATGTCGTTTTCGTAGGAAAACGTATCTGTCGTCCCGTACTCAACGTTGGATACCCAGGTTCCTATGTACCAGCCGGAGTCGTGGCCATAATCGATACCGCCGGAAATCGCGGGCTCGTTTTCTGTTTGGGTCAGTCCGCGCCACAGGTAATTGTTCGAGAATGAGGCATTGGCGGTGAAGTCGCCGCCGTGCGCGTGACCGGTAAAGACGCTTGCGAGTACAAGTGCCACCGCAATTGAAGTGAATTTGTTAGTCATTGCATTGCTCCTCAATGAGTGTTGGATAAGTTTTTGCCCCGGCCTTTACCGATCGCGTGAATACTCACAACTGACAGAGCAATGTCCGTTCCAATCTGCACGGGAATTAGCTGCAGCTCGCGCGGAAGATGAAATCCAAATAAAATGTCCTTATTAATTAATAATTTAAAACCCTCCCTACTAACGCTGCCTGACTGCGGAACAGGCCTCGCTGTGATGAGGCAAGTTACCGGTCGGTGCTATGACAGAGAAAAACTCCCCATAATCGTGCAACCGGGGGACTGCCGGGTCGTTTTTGCCTCTATTCGGGGCGCGCCTCGCTGGATGACGCGCACGCCGCGTAGTGCCTGCCTTGGTAACGGATTTCCACGCGAAGGAGTGTTGTATAGTGAAAGTTGAAAAGTTTCTGTTTGCAGCAACCGTGCTCGCACTGACTACCGCAGTCCCCGTCACGGCGGAGGACAGCGGCGGCGTCACGGCATGCATCGCCGCAGGCGAAATCATTCCTACTTGCGAATTCAGCAAGCCGGAAGACATGGAGGTACTCGGGTCGCTGCTGGTCATAAGCGAGTACGGTTCATTACTGGGCGATAAACCGGGCCAAATCGTCACCTA
>CAXGUU010000174.1:0-7000 GCA_964012875.1 uncultured bacterium | reverse complement strand
GCAGTCGATTTCACTGCCGACAATGATTCACTGCGCGACAATGGCAGCGGCTACAGCCTGACCAGCGCGGCCATGGCTCGTTTCATGAACTGGTACCTGCCGAGTCCGGACCTGGCGACCGACTGGCGCGCATCACCGCAGCACGCCGCCGACCACACCGGCCTGCCACCGACACTCATCCAAAGCGCCGAATTCGACCCCTTGCGCGATGAAGCCGACGACTACGGAAAAACGCTGCGAGCGGCCGGTGTCGACGTCGACTATCACTGCCATGCGGGCATGATTCATGGCTTCGCCCGCATGGGCTCGAAGGTCGACGGCGCATTCCTTGCGCTGGACGAAGCAGTCGAATTTCTCAAACGCGTGTTTGCATAAACCCAGCATCATGTCGACTGAAACCGGTCACGCCATCATCATCGGCGGCTCAATGGCCGGCCTCTTTGCTGCCATCGGCCTGCGCAGTCATGGCTGGAAGGTTGATGTCTACGAACGCTCAGCCGGCGATCTGATCAATCGGGGCGCGGGCATCGCGACCCATCACGAACTCTACGATGCGCTGCACAAAGCCGGTGTCGCACTGCGCGACGAGATGGGTGTGCGTTCTAAAGGCCGCATCATGTTCGAAGTTTCGGGCGAAGTCATCGGGCGGCTCGATATGCCGCAACTGATGTCGAGTTGGGGATTGATCTACCGCTTTCTACGCCAGCAATTGCCCGATACCGACTACCACGACGGCTGCTCCCTGAAAGCAATTGAGAGCGGCAGCGATTCGGTGAGCGCAATTTTTGAGAACGGTGAACGCGCCACCGGCGACTGGTTAATAGCCGGCGACGGCGCGCGATCCAGCGTACGCGCCATCGTCGCCCCCGCGGTCGAGTCGAAATATGCGGGCTATGTCGGCTGGCGTGGTTTGATTGACGAAAGCCTGGTCCCCGCCGCAGTGCTGACTGAATTCGACTGTCGCATGGCGCTTGGCCTGGCACCGGGCGGACACTGGCTTGGCTACCTTGTCGCGGGCCCAGATGATGCGCTTGAACCCGGCCAACGTTGGTTCAACTGGGGCTGGTACCGCACGGCGGACGACGACACCTTGCGCGAGCTGCTCACTGATGATGGAGGCACGCACTACCCGCATGGCATCCCGCACGATCGACTTCGCGAAACGTTGGTGGAACGGATGCGCGACGAAGCGCACAGCTACCTGGCACCGCAGATCCGCACCGTGGTCGATGCCACGCGGCGACCATTTATCCAGGGCATGTACGACCACGGTTGCACGCGCTTCGTATACGACCGCGTCGTGCTCATCGGCGATGCAGCGTGCACAGCAAGACCCCACGTCGGACTGGGCGTATCCAAGGCCGCCGACGATGCCTCAACGCTCGCAGCAAGCCTGAGTGGCGAAACTGGCGCCGCTACACTGGCTGAGTGGGAAAGCCGCCGCGTCGCTTACAGTCAGGCCATACTCGAATGGGGTCGGCGCCTGGGAAGCTACATCGGTCCGGCGCCTGAAACCGATGCGCATCGCGAACTGGCGGCATACCACCAACGGCCGGATGTCCTCATGGCACAAACGGCTGCGATTGAGCCTGCACAATACATCGAGCTCTGATTGAATCAGGCGCGGTGCCTCGGCGCTGGCGACTCGAAATCGATGCTGCCCGGGCAGCTGCTCAAAAATTCCGCACTACATACCCAGGCTTGTGTGCCCGATCGATATTTCGCCGCCGAATGGGCGACCGGCCTATCGAACACGCCTCGTGTTTGGCTGGGCTAGCACCCGCGGTAGAAGCAGAGCAAGTTCGTCCGAATTACCCGTCTTCAACTCGGCGAAGCCCCGTCGATCTGTCCCTTCAACACCCCTTGCTGCCAGCAGACCAATGTCCAACCGTCGCCGTCGTTAATCCACGTCTGCGTAAAGCACATAAACCGCTGCCGAAAGCCGGCATCTTTAGGCTTGCCCCGAAACGTGGAGTAGCCGGAAACGATCCCGGTTGACCCAAAAACCTGGTACCTCAACTCCCGCGGGACCCACTCAAACGAATCCCAGACACCGACATGAAACCCGATGTGGTTTTCGAAGTCGGCTTTGCTGAAACGCCAGGGGATATCCTCGTCGAAAATGACCATGTCGTCCGACATAAATCCGTAAAACGTTTCGAGGTCGCCGCTGTTCAGGGCGTCGCGCCATTGTTTGAATACGGTTTCGACAGCTTGTTCAGACATGAGGATTCCCCTTAGATTGTTTGAGCGGCCCAGCCTTCGAGATGGGCGGCGTAGAACTGGCTGTCTACGGCCAGTGACTTGAATTTCCATTCGCCATCGATACAGGCGTATTCCTCAGCATACGCAGATAGCAGCCAGCGTGGTTCGGGGTTGCCGGCTTCATCCTTCACCGTGCACGGCATAATGAGACGCCACTTGCCGGTACCTGTATCGCCAGTCACATCAATAATGGGATTCATGACAAGGTGCGCAGCGAAGACGATGCTGCCGGAAGCGCCTTTAAAAAAAGTTCGAATGGCTTCGCGCCCCTCGTGACGGCCGAACTCAGGGCCACCGTCCCAGATGCCGTCTTCGACGAACAAACTCGCGAGGCCATCGGGGTCATAATCATCATCGCAATAAGCGCAATAAACAGCCTTCAGCTTTTTGATGTCCTCTATGGCTGCGAGTCTGGCGACCTGTTGCTCAAACGATTCGTTTCCCATGTTCTTCCTCCGTTGGTCGGTATTCCGGGAGAAGCGCAGCCGGATATGCCGAACCTGTTAAAGCTATCGGGCCTGGACGTGTTACTTAAGATTCTCGAAAGTCTTTCGCTAATAGTAGCGGTTGAACGCGGAGACCTCGACGAGTTTCGAACCAGCAGCCAGCATGGCTTCCGGCACGCAACGCATCTCGCCCCAGTGGGTCTTGCCTGAAAAAAAATGAGTTCATGCAGCAGTGAATGTTGCGACTGCGATCGAGTGCTGCGGAACATTCAAAACCGGCACCGCAGCACCAGCAAACCAGGCAGTTCAAAGCGCCGCGCTTCAATGCAATTAAGACGAAAGACCAATTCCACAGCGCACACCAGACCAGCTTCACAGCCGACGAAGCCAAAGACATGCAGATCTGGATCGAAAGACCTGCCCTCGCCGCGCACGACCATAGACGCCACGGCGGGCGCGGCAGGTGTCGAGCGCTATCACCCTACTCATCCGGTGTAGCAAATGGTCATTGCCGCAAGTTCACCTGGCGGGATATTCTTTCGGGTGTCGTCAATCGCCAACACCAGGGGGGAGATCGCCATGTCGATTGAATTGGAAACGCTCGACATTCACAGACCGAATAGGTACGCCGAAGGCTATCCCTGGAAGGAATGGGATCTGATGCGCGACCGAGCCCCGGTGATGTGGTACGAGCGCGATGACGTGGAACCCTTCTGGGCCGTGACCCGTTACGACGATGTCATGGAAATTTCCGGCAACCCGAAGGTCTTCATCAACGGCGGCCCGCGCCTGCGCCTGACGCTCAAGGGCGTACCCGAAGTGCTGCGCGAAGGTCTGGACGATTTTGGCAAGGAGCGTGGTTGGGATCCGGAGGAACCGCCGGATTTTATTTTTACGGACAACCCCCGCCACCGACACATGCGCAAACTGACCAGCTGGGCGTTCACCCAATCGTCCATGCGCGACGTCACCACGCACTTTATGGGCCTGGCTAGCGGATTTACTCAAGAGTTCGAACAACAGCTCGAAGTCGACGGCAAAGACAGTCGGCCCAGCGACATCGTCGCGGGGCTTGCGTGCAAACTGCCGCTGGCCGCGGTGGGCGAACTGATGGGCCTCGCGCCCGACGACTGGAAACAAATCCTCGTCTGGTCAAACGCCATTCTCGGCGAGGTTGAAGCCGAGGATATGCTTCCGGGTGAAACCGAGCATGAAGCGGCCATGCGTAACATGTACGACCTGCGCTGTTACATCGAAGGGCTGATTCACGAGAGTCGCGAAAACGGTGCTGAGCGCGGCGGCTTCATCGACCGCATGGTCCACACCAAGGTGCAGGGCAAGCTCCTGACCGACCAGCAACTGATCGGTTACATCTTCGTGCTCATCGGCGCCGGCAACGACACTACCCGTAATGCCACTGCCGGTGGCATTCACGCCCTGCTCGAACATCCGGATCAGCTGGACCTACTGGCCAAAAACCCCGAACTCATTCCACGCGCCTGCGATGAGATCCTGCGCTGGTCCTCACCGGTCATCAGTTTCCTGCGGACCTGTGTGGAAGACTACGATCTGGCCGGGACGAAAGTGAAAGAAGGGGAAACGGTAGGCATCTTCTACCCGTCGGCGAATCGCGATGAACGCGTTTTTGAAGATCCGTATCGCTTTGACATTACCCGTGATCCCAACCCGCACGTCAGCTTCGGCTTCGGCGCGCATTTCTGCCTCGGCACCAACCTCGCCAGGGCAGAGCTCAAATCCTCAATCACTGCCCTGCTGCCCTTGTTGCAACGCCTGGAACTGGCGGGCGAGGGATCACGCATTGCCCATACACACGTTTCGGGTTACTCGAAGCTGCCGGTTCGGCTCAAGCAATAATTTGACAGGCCCTTCGTGAGTCAGAAACATTGCCTCGTGATCGGCGTTGGCGCCGGCACCGGTGCCGCTGTGTGCCGGCGTTTCAGCGCGGCAGACTATCGCGTATCGATGATTGCGAGAAGT
Organism: uncultured bacterium; assembly: GCA_964012875.1. Classification (GTDB taxonomy): domain Bacteria; phylum Pseudomonadota; class Gammaproteobacteria; genus CAXGUU01. The sequence continues at coordinate 2,291 of CAXGUU010000174.1, read as the reverse complement.
AATGAACGGCTGGCGGGCTTCACCGCGGAAATCGCAAACACAACGCCTTACGCCACCGATATCGTCAACATCGAGCACTATCGAGAAACACTCACTACCATCGCCAGCGAACAAGGCATCCCCGATGTCGTCATCTACAACGCAACGCTCGCGACTTTTGGCGCTCTCGCTGATCTCGATTATCGAAAACTCGAACGTAACTTCCGCGCGAACTGTACCGGTCTCATGGTCACGGCTCAGACCCTGTCACCGGCGATGGTCGAACGGGGCGGTGGGTCAATCGTCGTCACCGGCAACACGGCAGCGCTGCGTGGCAAACCCGATTTCATCGGTTGGTCATCGACCAAGGCCGCCCAACGCAATATGGCGGAATGCCTCGCGCGCGAGCTTGGGCCTCAGGGCGTACACGTGGCTTACGTTGTTATCGATGCCCTCATTGACATGCCGTTCGCCCGCAACAGACGGCCGCAACTGCCGGATGATTTTTTTGCAAAGCCTGACGATCTGGCCGACGAGATCTACCACATCGCGCACCAGCCACGCTCAGCACAGAGTTTTTTAGTCGAACTCAGGCCTTTTGGTGAAACCTGGTAATACCAGGCGTTCAACAGGCCCTGCAATATCAGGAGAACAACAATGCGATTGGATGGCAAAACAGCGATCATCACCGGCGGCGCGAGCGGCATGGGGAAATCGACGGTCGAACGATTTGTCGATGAAGGTGCGAACGTGGTCATCGCCGATTTCAACGAGGAGAATGGCGAGGCAACGGTTAGCGAAATTGCCGCAAAAGGTCAGGGCGAGAAGGTTCGTTTCATTCGCACCGATGTCGCACAGGAGCAGGATATCAAGGCAATGATCGAATGCGCGACCGACAGCTTTGGCCGCCTCGATATCGTGTTCAACAACGCCGGTGTCGGCGGCGCGATAGGCCCGGTCTGGGATCTCGAGGTGGACGAGTGGGACTACACCTTTGACGTGTTGGTCAAGGGCGTGTTCCTTGGCACCAAACACGCGGCTCGTGTACTGAGGGCGCAGAATGACGGTGGCGCTATCATTAACACTGCGTCGGTCGCCGGCATCAGTGGCGGCTGCGGACCGTTGTCCTATTCAGCCGCCAAGGCCGCCGTGATTAACCTCACTCGCGCTTCGGCTGTGCAACTCGCACCGGATCGTATTCGCGTGAATGCCATTTGTCCCGGCTTCATTCTGACCGGCCTCACGCATAATCCCGACAAACCGGTCGAGCAAACCGCCAGCAAAATGGATGGTGCGCAACCGTACCCCGATCACGGTACCGGCGATGACATTGCCGGCACTGCACTTTTCCTGGCCAGTGATGATTCACGCTTCGTTAACGGCGAGGCCATTGTCGTCGATGGTGGCCTGACGGCAGTGGGCCCGGACCTGTGGCGGCGCTGGGACATGCCTTACGAACGCGACATGCACCGGGCCATCCTGAACAAGGGCACGACAGGCGAGGGCACCGTCAAACGCTCGTTAAGCGACGGTTGATCGAAACGCCGGGTCAGTCTCCGGGCCGACTCAGCGCAAAAAACGAATGGTCAGCGGGTAGCGGTACGCTTCGCCATCTTTGACCTTGATGGCGGCGGTGATCACCATCACGATATTGAACAAGGCCAGCAAGGGCAACAGGAGCAAGCCCAACAATACGAGGATCAGGGCGAACGACAACAGCGCGTAGGCCAACACAGAGAGTTGAAAATTGAGTGCTTCCTTGCCCTGTTCATCGATATAGGGGTGTTTTTCACGATTGATCAACCACACAACCAGGGGTCCGATGACGTTCCCGAATGGAACGAGATAACCCAACAGGCCGCTTAAGTGGCAGAACATCGCCAGCTTGCGGACGTCGGCTGCCTGAGTCCCGCTCAGTTCCGGCTGCGGTACGGAACTACCGGCATTCGTTGCCAGAACCAAGACGAAGCCAACGATGGCAATGATCCAACCGCCGACCAGCATGAAAATACCGGAGGTGACCAGCGTGGCGACATTAACCGCAAGGTCGTGTTCGATCCTGAAATTAACATCGCGCGCCTTTGCGCCGTAAACGTCGTCTTCTCCCAGTGCGGCGGTAACCATAACAATGCCGTCGTCGGGGACGTCGAAACCGTGGTACACGGCAACCACGTCCAGGGTCGCACCACTGGCGTCGGCCTCACTGTTTTTCTCCACCAGCGAACTTTGACGTTCGCGACCGGAAAGGTCGCTGGTATCGTCGCGCCAATCAACTTCTGAACGTTGCTTGACCAGGCGGCGACCATCGCTGG
>CAXGUU010000173.1:0-7043 GCA_964012875.1 uncultured bacterium | reverse complement strand
CAAGTCGACGGCTTTCAGCGAAGCCGAGCGCGACGCATACGGCCTGCACGGCTTACTGCCACCACGGGTTTTCAGCCAGGACGTGCAGGTTGAACGCGCCATCGGCAACCTGCGCAGAAAACATACTGATCTCGAAAAATTTATCTTTCTGCGCGCGCTGCATGGCCGCAATGAGCGACTGTTTTACCGCCTGGTACTCGAGCATCTGGATGAAATGCTACCGCTCATCTACACACCGACCGTCGGCCAGGCCTGTCTTGAGTTCGCCAGTATTTTCCGGCAGACACAGGGGCTCTATATCACGGCTAATGATCTCGGGCGTGTCGATGAAATCCTCGGCAACTGGCCGCGGCGGAACGTCTCGGTCATCGTTGTAACCGATGGTGAACGTATCCTGGGCCTCGGTGACCTCGGCGCCAATGGCATGGGCATTCCCATCGGCAAACTGGCGCTCTACTCGGCACTTGCGGGGGTGCCGCCAGACCAGACCTTACCCATCATGCTCGACGTTGGCACCGAGAACGCATCATTGCGCGACGATCCGCTCTATCTCGGCCTCGATCAGCCGCGCGTTCGCGGCGACGACTACGTTGCGTTGGTCGATGAACTGGTCACGGGCGTGCAGCAACATTTCCCGGGGTGTCTGATCCAGTTTGAGGATTTCGCCACACCCAATGCCTTTGCCCTGCTCGACCGGTTTCAGAACGCGTGCCTGTGCTTTAACGATGATATTCAAGGCACAGCCAGCGTGGCCCTGGCCGGCGTTTATGCCTCGACCCGCATCACTGGCATACCGTTCTCTGAGTTACGCATCATGTTCCTCGGCGCGGGTTCGGCGGCCACCGGCATAGGCGATCTCATCGCCTATGCATTCGAAGATGCAGGATTGAGTGACAGTGATGCACGACGCCGGCTGACGTTTTGCGACAGCAAGGGCCTGGTCGTCGCTGAGCGCACTGATCTACAGCCGCACAACCTGCCCTATGCGCACGATTTACCCCCGATGCCGTTTGAGGACGCGGTCGACAAAATCAAGCCGCACGTACTGATCGGCGCGACCGGTGCCCCCGGTACGTTTACTAAGGACATCGTTCAAGCCATGGCGAGGCACAATGACCGGCCGGTGATTTTTGCACTCTCAAATCCGACCGATCGGGCGGAATGTACCGCAGAGCAAGCATATACCTGGAGCCAAGGGCGCGCTGTCTTTGCCAGCGGCAGCCCGTTTGGTGCGGTCAAACTCGGCGATCAGACCTTCTCTCCCGGCCAGGGCAACAATGCCTATATCTTTCCCGGAATTGGCCTCGGCGCCATATTCTGCAAGGCACGAAGCTTGCCGCCGTCGGCCTTTCTGCACGCCGCCCGAACCCTGAGCCAGGCGGTGCGGGACGCCGATCTCGCCAGCGGCGCACTCTATCCACCGCTGTCCCAGATTCGCGAGGTCTCACTCGCCATCGCAATCGACCTCGTGGAATCCTTGTCCAGCGCTGGCCTCGCGACCGCACCACTGGGTGAGAACTGGCAAACTCAACTCGCAGACGAGATGTACGAACCTCACTATTAAGCCCGGCGCGACTCGAGATAGCCCTGAGCACCGCAATAAAACGCTATCTTTTGCCACACAGGGTGTGTAAGCTGCGCCAACCTCAAGGCCAGACCGCTCGCGGCCATCTCTCTCCTCGATTGATCTCCCCGAAACGTCAGCATTGAATTGTCGCCGCGAGTCGCGGCGACCTGCGCGCCCTTATCTGGTGCGTTTCGATGTAGCCTTGAATGTAGCTCACCACTTACCGGTGAGCGGCTTCTGCGTTCTGTGTGTTGGTGCGTTGGAATCAAATTTTGAGTGCAACACACAGCAAGGACAGTATGAATGAATTTATATGTAGGTAACCTCCCATACAGCGTAACTGAAGACGAGTTACGCTCCGCCTTCGCCGAATATGGTGAAGTCTCCAGTGCAACCATCATTTCCGACAAATTCTCGGGCCAGTCCAAAGGCTTCGGATTTGTTGAAATGCCTGACAACAGTGCCGCGGACGCCGCCATCAAGGGTTTGAATGAAACCCAGATGGGTGGCCGCAGCATCAAGGTCAACCAGGCCAAGCCCCGTGAAAAACGTGGTGGTGGTGGCGGTGGCGGCGGTTACCGTCGTTAAGGGCACTAAATGAAAAACCGCGCTACGGCGCGGTTTTTTTTGCCCGACGAATATTACGCGCCGCCGATAATCCCACCGTCGACTGGCAAGGTCACGCCAGTCAGGTAGGCTGATGCCTTCGCGGCCAGAAAAACGGCAACGCCCGCCATGTCTTGATACTGCCCCAGACGTTTCTGCGGCACGATAGCTAGCAGTGCGTCCAGGCCCATCGACTCGATCATCGGCGCCGTCATGTCGGTATCGAAATACCCGGGCGTAATGGCGTTTACGCAGATGTTTCTGCTGGCCAGGTGTGCGGCCGTCATGCGGGTCAGGTGATGGATGGCCGCCTTACCGGCTGCGTAGGAAAAATTCTCAAAAATCGGGGTGTGCCATCCATCCACCGATCCAAGGTTAATCACTCGCGCGGGGTCGGCGGCGGTGCCAGCTGCTTCCAACAAAGGCAACAGTTTTTGCATCAAGAAAAACGGCGACTTAAGGTTGAGATCCATCGTCTTATCCCAACCCTTTTCCGGAAAATCATCGATCGATGCGCCCCAGGCGGTGCCCGCGTTATTGACCAGGATATGGAGGCTGTCTTCGCGCGACGCCAATTCCTGTGTCAAGCGAGTGACTTCGTCCATGCTCGATAGGTCAGCCGGCAGGGAGATACAGTCACCGTAGACGGACAATTCCTTTGCAGCTTTGTCGCAAGCATCGACTTTGCGAGACGAGATATAGACCCGAGCACCCGCTTCGACATAACCACGCGCGATCCACAAACCAATTCCGCGCGAGCCACCGGTGACCAATGCAACTTTGCCGCGAATATCGAACAGCGATTCCGACATTGTTTTTCCATCCCCAATATTCGGTAGCTGATTGTAGCGGCCGCGCTACCCGAAGTGGAAAACTGACAAGAATCGGGGCTTCGTACCCTGCTTGAAAAACGTCTGTCCTGGGGTGCCGGTGTCGTGTTCAAATCACAGCTCCGAAGACGTAAACCGAGTATCCCCGCTATACTGAGGCCCGGCACCGTTGTAACCGGGAGAGAAACTCATGCTGAAGCCACTAATTGCCGCGATCCTGCTGGTCATTGCTCTGCCAATTACCGCTGAGGAAGTCGAGCGTCGGCAGGCACCAGGTGCCGAGGCCATGGTCTATGACGCAATTTTCATGCGTCCACTGACTTTGCTGGGTACGGCGATTGGCACGGCCGCTTTTATTGGCACTCTGCCGATCAGCATTGTCGGCGGCAACGTGGGGGACGCAGCAGAATCCTTTGTGATGCAACCCGCGCGTAGTACCTTCACCCGCTGCCTCGGTTGCAGTTCACCTGCCGGCACTCCCAGCGGTATGTAATTTTCACGTCAACCGATAGGGTTTTCGACCGGGTATACCCGGCAACACGTCGAAACACGCAACGAGTGGCCTGGTCGCTTGCGGCTGAGAAACCGTTGGGGAATCAATCCATATGAGTTATGACACCATCCTCTATGACAAGCAGGAAGGCATTGCTACTGTCACCTTAAATCGCCCCGACAAGCTCAACGCACTGTCGGAGACCTTGCAGCTCGAAGTGCGGGACGCGCTCGACGATGCAGGATTCGGCGACGGCAACATTCGCGTCATTGTGCTCAAAGCAGCCGGTCGCGCTTTCAGTGCGGGATTCGATATCTCCGCAGACGATGAGGGCAGCGCGGTTAACTGGCGAGATCGTTTCTTAAAAGGCAAAGGCTTCAGTGAGTCGGCCTGGTGGGATGTATTCTGGAACAATCCGAAACCGATCATTGCGCAGATTCAGGGCTACTGCATCGCCGGCGGTCTAGCAACGGCGACGTTTTGTGATTTGCGCATTTGCGCCGAGGGATCGAAATTCGGGGCGCCTGAAATTCGCATGGGTGGGCCCTACATCCCCGCCGTGTGGCCCTGGGTCATCGGCATGACCAAAGCTCGCGAGTTGCTCTATACCGGAGAGTTGATCGATGCCGAAGAAGCCAAACGGCTGGACCTCGTAAATGACGTTGTGCCGGCGGATGAGCTTGATGAATTCGTGCTGCGAAGAGCACAAACCATCAGCAAACTGCCGCGCGCGACCGTTGAATACAATAAGAAACTCATCAACATGTCCTACGAGTTGATGGGCGTGCGTCGGGTGATTGAGCGTTCAATGGAACTCGAGGCAATCGCACTCTCAAGCGAGTCCGATTCTCCGGAAATCGCTGAGTTCAACGCGATTCGAAAGGCCGATGGGCTGAAAGCGGCGCTCGATTGGAACGCCGGGCGGTTCGCCGACAACGACGCCTGGTTTCAGGCGCGCACGATGAAGTAACGATACCCCGACGACACTCCGCTTAAGGCTTACCTGCAAGCGCCTGCGGCCACACCCGAGACCAGCAACAACCGTGGTCGAAGCCGGCGAATGATTCGATTTTGAGCGACACGCTACCCAGACGTGCAGCAAAATCGCGCGTCAACTCGGCAGGGACCACGGTATCTTCAGTGCCGACGAAGTGGCGCTGTGGGATGCGCTGAAGCTGCGACCGGAAGTTCGCGGGGTTCAGCGATCCCGACAAGGGCGTCACGCGATGGTGTTTCGCCCACGCGTCAATGTTGAGGTTGCCGGCAACTGTCGTCAGGCCGACGACATCGCTTCGACGCGCCGCAAGAAGCGCTGCCAGCGTGCCCCCACCGGAGAAACCAATCAACTGAAGCTCAGTCGCTGGCCGGGCCACCATCAGTTGCTCAAGCACTTCATCGATCGCAGCGACGACGGTCTCGCCATAGCGATGACTGGTCCAGTAGCGTTGATCGCACGCTGCGTCTTGCTTGTCGGCTTGATATTGACACGGCCGAGCCACGTATAGGACCGCTTGGGTCGTGTCTTTCAGTGCGAGCTCGAATGCCACCGGGTTCGTCGGCGTCGGATCATTAGATGGCCGCGTCCGGGATGCCCAGGCACGACCGTCACCCTCGATATAGACGTCGATCACGTCCCCCGATCCGAGGTCTTTGTGCCAGATCTGCAGAGTGCCAATTGACGTTTCGACGCCGCGGCGCACAAAACCAGCGGCCGCAGCGCGTTCAAGAATACTTGGCTCGGTTCTAGCTGTCGCCGATGGGCGCGATGTCGAACACCCCGCGAACACACAACACAGGCACATCGTCGCAGCGGCCAGGAAAGTCGCGCGGCCTCTCCTGCATAATGAACGCAGAACGACTGGAATCAAACGTCGGCTTCAGTAATTTTAATCGGCGCCCCGCGGCTGACCCCAAGGAACGCCGCGGCATCCTGCTCTGCACGCGCGATTTCAATAACGCCAAACGAATTGACTAACGCGAGCAGATCACCCGGATCGACGTCGCCATAGGTACGACGAACGGGGATCTCATGCCCGCCAACGTGTGCGACCGCCTGTCGGAACTGCTCGATCTGCGATTGCTCGATGTTGGTGATCAGATTGCCAAAATGATCGGTGGTCATCACAACGCCAACAATCTGTGCGCCACGTTGTTCTGGTGGCTCAACTATCGACGGCACGTAGTCGATGGTTATCTCCCCACAATCTTCAACGCTCAATTGGCCACTCGCGAGCGCCGCTGCAAGCGGGGAAAAAACATCACGGCCATGAAAGGTCGCGCTGGTATCAGAGAGCCTAAATTGTTCAATCACTTCGTGCGCGACGCGTCGCATCTCACCTGCCGTACGTTCGACAACCTCGGCAAGCAGACCGTTATCCGGTGCGAGGAATACGTGGTTGTCACCACAGGCAAGCACGATGCTGCGATCGGTCCCAACACCCGGGTCAACGACGGCCATGTGGACCGAGCCGCACGGAAAATAGTGATACGATCGCGCGAGCCAGAAACCAGCCTCGGCGGGCCAGTGGACATAGGCTTCGTGCGTAAGATCAACGATGCGGGCGTCGGCGAACCGGTTCAGTATGACGCCCTTCATGGTGCCCACAAAAGGGCCGCGATGGCCAAAATCGGTCGTCACCGTGATCACGCCGCTCGCTGCAAAAGTATCGCTCATACCCCCCCCTGGCTGCGTACGAAACGCATTCCTGACATCATAATCGATCGAGCCCAGACAAAGAGACATCGAAAAAAACGACCATGGTCAAACCGGCGGAGACAGGCTTTTCAGGCTGGGACGAGATCGCCTGCCCCGTATGCGGCGACGAGCGGTTCGACGATCTGTTCGAGCTCGCGGGTGAACCGTTTGTACGTTGCCGCAACTGCAAACTGACCCTGATCAACCCGCGACGTCCATTCGAGGAGATTCGTGCCGGGTATAACGCAGCCTACTCCCAGGGCTACCAGCGCAAGGCACCGAAAAAGCTCAAGCGCTCACGCCGACGAGTGGCTCGCCTCAAGCGCGACTATCAATTGTCCGGTCGGTGGCTCGACGTCGGCTGTTCAGCCGGTTTCGTGGTTAAGGCCGCCACCGAAGCTGGTTTCGACGCTTGGGGTGTGGACATCGAGGCAGCGGGCATCGACTACGGCCGAAAAAACCTAGGGCTGAAAAACCTCGCCTGCGGCCTCCTCCACGAGCAGCAATACCCGAGTGCCTCGTTCGATGCGATATCAGCCTACGACGTTATCGAACACGTACCTGACCTGAACGCATTCGTCGCAGAACTCAAACGATTGCTTAAACCCGATGGCGTTATCGACCTTGGCACGCCAGACATCAGCCATTGGCGCGTACCGCGGACGCTGAAGACCTGGAACGAGCTCAAGCCCTCGGAACACCTGTACTATTTCGACCGTGACACGCTGTCACGCTTGCTGGCGAACCACCAAATTAAGATCGTGAACCAGTGGCTGGCGTTAAAACCAGGTTTGAAAGTGGTCGCCCGGCACGCTAGCTAGTTTTGGCCGTAGGCTTCCCGTGTCGCAATGA
>CAXGUU010000172.1:0-7044 GCA_964012875.1 uncultured bacterium | reverse complement strand
TCCAGGTCCCACGATCGGTTAGCGTATAGCCGCCGAGTTCGATGGCGATACTTAGGGTTCGCCCCATACCGCTGCCAGTGTCTTTGTACCAGTCGTGGGTTGCAGCATCGATATTGAGTCCGGTCGCCGACCACAAACTCAACTCACGTTTGTGCGTGCCGCTGTCGTCGCCGCGGGAAATAAAGAGCGCTTCCGCCGCCGCGATCTTTCGGAGCACCTCGCCTACATTTGTTGTCCCACTTATTGCGGCGGGATCGCTGTGCGGCCCGATAATGACGAACTCGTTGTACATAACCGGAAATCGTTCAACGCCATTACCGTCTGCTATGAATTGTTCTTCTGCCTTCCTGGCATGAACCATCAGAACGTCACCGTTGCCACTGGCGGCGTTCTTGAGCGCCTGCCCTGTACCCACGGCAACAACGCGAACCTCCGTACCGCTGAACCCTTGATACAGGGGGAGCAAATGATCAAAAAGTCCTGAGTTCTGGGTCGACGTGGTCGATTGCATGAGGATGAAGCCGTCGGCCGCTGCAGTCGCGCTTAGCGCACATATCGTCACTGTGCTCGCAACTATCTTCAGAGCGATGCGCAGGCTTGGCCAGTTCGGTTTGGTAGTTGGCTTCGGTGTCATGATCAGAACGTCAAAAGGATCTGCGTATAGGCGTAAAAAACGTCGCCCTGGCGGGAGGCGTTGGGTGCTTTGCGCATGAATTCACCATCAAATAATCCGACCAAGCCGGCTTCGAAGCGATAGTTACCGGGCGCGACATCGTAGCGAAAGCGTCCTTCGATTTGCTGGCCAATGAAGCTGCCCGAGTTGCCGGAGGAATCGCGTGTGCCTCCGGTCGTCCATACATCCTGATCGGATGCCAGCCAGTAACCTCGGTAGGCGAGCATCACCGAGCTTCGTGGCATTGGTTTGAAATTCAGTCTCAATCCTGGTGTCAAAAGATTGCTGCGAGCAAACGCGCCGTAAATACCAGTCGGGCCGAACTCAAAGCGCCTGGCCCCGAACATTGTGTCAAAGCGCTCGCTCTCGTTGTCTGTGGGCGAGTCGTCACCGCTGGCGTAATCAAAATCCAGGTTAAGCCGCGGGCTCCACCGGTGCTCAAACGTATATCCGATTTCCAGGTGCTCGAAATGAGCGAAATGATCGAGGTCACGGGTATCGTTACTGCGCGAGGTTGCGCGCACTGCACCGAACTGAATCGCCGCTTCGAGGAGATAATCGAATTCGCCTCGGACTTTGGAACGGTAGAAGCGTAAACCGGGTGTGAAATGCTCGCGATTGCGGGTCGGGCGATTGTCCGAATCCGATTCGTCGAGACCGATGATATAGATCTCCGCCCGGTGATTGTCGGCGAGTGGTCTGAACTGGTAATAAAGTCCCCAGTAGCGAACGTCGGTATCTTCTTCGTCGAATTCAATGTCGTTGTCTTCAAGCCGAACGGAGGTGTTGGGTTTGCGGTTGACCGGCAGGGTGTAGAAGGCATGAATCCTGTTGCCGTCGGCACCATTCCAAATCCAGCTGGCCCCGGTAAACGTGTTTATGGTGTTGCGGAACTTGCTGCGCGCGACAAAACGCCGACTGCCAAAGTCGATTGTGAGTCGCCCGAGCTTAAGTTCGCTCGTCGAGCCCGATTCGATTAGATCTTTGGCATCCCAGGCCAGATACGCCTGCAAGAATTCAGTCGGGTTGACGTGTGTCGTGTTCAGCGGTGTACCGCTGTCATCGAGATAGTGGCGTGAATCAATCAGCTCCGCACCGACCCGCCAACCGTCAAAACGCAGTTCAGTCAGTAACATCGTGCGCAGGGCCACTGACTGATCGCCGCCGCTCCGGCCAGCCCGGTACTGGTTATCGAGTGACTCATAGCGGGTCCGGTGTGACCCGCTGATGTTGAGCCAGTCAGGCAGATCGGCCGCCGTGCTGAGACGCCAGGGCTCAGCCGACGCCGAAAGGGGCAGTATGATGGTGAGCAGCGAAACGACTATCGCGAATCGTTTGAATCCGATTGAACACCGGCCGTCACTCTTTTGCTTCAGGGCCGATGATAGATGCACGTAATTACCTATATACCTGTCAAAAGTCAGAAAACGCGCGGCATGATAGTGTCGAAGCCGGCAAAAGTTAATAGGCAAAACATTACATATAACGGATGCTTACATGCCTGACGAGCTGAACCGAGCGCTGCTGGCGGAGCGTGGTGTGATTGCCTTCATTGGTGCCGGTGGCAAAAAGTCCACGATGTACGCGCTGGCTGCAAATCATCCCGGTCGCGTCGCGATGACGTCGACCTCGCATATGTATGCCTACGACGAAGCCCGGGTCGACGAAGTATTGCGGGTCGATGTTACGGTGCCGGCGCCCAGGCCGGATTCGCGGGTTGTTGGTTTCGCCGGAGCGACGGATACCAAAGACCGCGTTGGCGGGCTGAACGAAATTCAAATCGAGAGCCTGCGTCAGTCGGGACATTTCGAACTCGTGTTGATCAAGGCAGACGGCGCGCGCGCGCGTTGGATCAAGGCGCCTGCGGCCTATGAACCCCTGGTCCCCGACTCTGCCGACACCGTCATAAGCGTGATTTCGATTGGAGTGGTTGGTCGGGCGCTCGATGCTGGCATCGCTCACCGTCCGCAGCGCATTGCTGAAGTGCTGGGTATCGCGTCAAACGCGTCGCTCCAGGCCCCTCACATCGGACGTTTATTGAGTTCGCCCGAAGGTGGCTTGCGCGGGGTGGGGCAGGCGCGCGTGGTCGGAGTGATCAACATGGTCGATGACACGGCGCGCGAGTCGCTTGCCCGCGAAGCGGCGGCAATTGCGTTCGCTGAAACCGATCGCTTCGATCGCATCGTGCTCGCTTGCATGAAGCGGGCACACGTCGTTGATGTACTGGAGAAGCCTTGACCCGCGGTGCCAGTCGTTAGGCCAGTACTTCGCCCATCGCCTGCACAAAGTAGTCGATATTGGCGTTGTTGACGCCCGCGACGTTGATGCGGCTCGAATCAACCATGTAAATACTATATTGAGTCCGCAGGGTTTCGACCTGCTGTGGTGTGATACCTAGAAACGAGAACATCCCGCGCTGTTCTTCGATGAAACTGAAGTCGCGGCCGGTCGCCTCTGTGAGTCGCGTAGCGAGTGTGGCGCGGAGCCCATTGATGCGGTCGCGCATGCCGTCGAGTTCCTCGATCCAGCTTGCGTTCAAGGCTTCGTCATACAATATGATCTCTACGATCGCGGCGCCATGCGCGGGTGGCATGGAATAAATGCCACGCACGACAGAATTGAGCTGGCTTTGGACAATCCCGACCTGTTTAGTGTCAGCGCTGACGATCTGCAGGCTGCCAACGCGTTCGCGGTACAAGCCGAAATTTTTGGAATATGAGCTTGCGACGATCAGCTCCGGACAGGCATCAGCCATCATGCGTACGCCGATGGCGTCCTCTTCTAAACCGTCGCCCAGTCCCTGATAAGCGAGATCGATGAAGGGCGTGAAGCCGCGTTCGACCGCGAGCTTTGCAACGGCGTGCCAGTGTTCCGCCTTGAGGTCGACGCCGGACGGGTTGTGACAACAGCCGTGTAACAAGACGATGTCGCCAGCCGGCACCTGACTCAATGCCGCCAGCATGCCATCGGCGTTCAGACTGCTACTCTCGCGGTCGTAGTAAGCGTATTCCTGAATTGCCAGGCCGGCGTTTCCGAGCAGTGGAACGTGATTGGCCCAGGTTGGATCGCTGACCCAGATGGTCGTCTCCGGCCGTGCACGCTTGATCAGTTCGGCGCCAACGCGCAGGGCGCCACAGCCGCCCGGGGTTTGCACGCCGGCGATTCGTCCTGAACTGATTACGGCGTGATTTGCGCCAAACATGAGCGCGCGCGCAACCTCGTTGAATTCTGGTGTTCCCGGTGGGCCGATATAGGCCTTGGTCACTTCGTCATCATGACGGCGTTGCTCCGCTTCGTTGACGGCCGCCATGATCGGTGTGGCGCCGGAATCGTCTCGATAAACGCCGACGCCGAGGTCAATCTTCTGTGGATGCGAGTCTTCGCGATAGGCCGCCATGAGGCCGAGGATCGGATCAGGATTCAGGGTTTCGAGGTGCTCAAACATCCGCGATGACTCCAGCGAGGGGTGGCTGCAAACGGCGCGCGAATATAGCAGGAGTCCGAGGGGGCAGACCAGAGACGAACGAAGGTTCGGGGCAGTGTATTGCCGCCCATGCCCGGTAGGGTGTTGAGGTCGGCGGTGGTCCGGCGACTGTGCTTGTCGGCTACCTGGGTGGCAGGTTCCCGACAGGGTGAGTCGTGGAAAGCCGGCGTCCGGAGCGCGCCGACGAGTGCGGTGCTGACATGACGCGGTTCATGCCGGCATTGAGGTCAATAGCTGGCGTGCGTTATTCGCGGGCAAAAAAAAGCGGCGCCGGAGTAACCCCGGGGCCGCCTTTTTTCGTTTTCAGGTCCGTGCTATTGGGCAGGCTCGATGTAGAGGAATGACAGGCCACCTGACGCGCCAATGCCGGTGCTGGATTCCAGTGCGAGCGGCTGCAGGCCAATATTCTTGGCACCGCCACCGAGCAGTGCCTTGGCACCGAGACCGAGACCGGCTGCCGCGGAGACTTCGCCGCCGACGTATTTGCCGCCGAGGGCTTTGGCGCCGGGACGTATGTCTTTAGACGCGGCGATGACCGTGAAAGCCATTTTTTCGTCTTGTTTGAAACTGAGGTCAAGGCCGAGCGCGATGCCGGTTTCACCGACGTATTCTTCGGTCTCTCCGCCCTTGGCATAAACGCATTTGACGTCAGCCGTGGAGCGGATGAGCAGGTTCAGCCGCGTTCCCGGAACAACCGAGCAGGTCAGCACGCCGACTTCTAGGCCGCCTTGTGCGTGAGCTGCACCGACGGGACCAAACAGGCAGGCGGTGGTGAGAAGTAGTGCAAGTACATTGCGTGATTTCATGAATGTTCCCTCATTGGCTTTAAAGCATCGCTGCTAAGTGGGGCGGGCACCTGAAACAGATGCCTGGGCCCAATGTCGGCGGGATTCTCGCAGCGGGTCCTGGGATTGTCCACAACCGCCGCGACCAATCGTGATCTGTATCAGTTTAATCGCAACAAAGCTTGAATAACTGTATGTACATACAGTATTCTGTTCGAAGATCCAAAACGTCCCGCCCATGCATTACGCCCATGCCCGCAGCCGCCTTGCCTGCCTGTGCAGAGCTCCATTGCCTGAGTAATTTCAGCTTTCTGCGCGGCGCCTCCCACCCCGAAGAGCTGGTCGAGGTGGCGGCGGCACTGGGATACCGAGCGCTCGCGATCACCGATGAATGCAGTTTCGCCGGCCTGGTGCGCGCGCACGTTGCTGCGCGTGAACTCGACCTCAAGCTGATTAGCGGCAGTGAGTTTGTATTGGATGATGGTTGTCGGGTCGTACTGCTGGCCGATAACCGGATGGCCTATGCCGAGATTTCGGCACTGATTACACGGGCGCGTCGGCGCGCATCCAAGGGCGAATACATCGTCTCGCGCGCAGATCTTGAAGCTTGTCGCCAGGGACTGGTGATAGGTCTGCTCCGGTTTCATGAAGATGATGCTGATATGGCGGGCTGGCTGGCGGAACAATTTGCCGGCCGCGCCTGGCTGGGACTTGGTTTGTTTTACAGCGGCCGTGATCAGGCCTGTGTCGCTGCGGCACGCGTGCTGGCAGCGGCGTCTGGTTTATCGCTGACGGCCATGGGCGACGTGCACATGCATGCCTCCAACCGGCGACCATTGCTCGATACCGTCACCGCGATTCGGCACGGCACGACTGTCATGGATGCAGGCGTGCGTTTGTTCCCCAATGGTGAGCGTTATTTGCGACCCCGGGAGCGCCTTGCCCGTATTTATCCGCCGGATTTGCTGGCCGAGAGCGTGAGCATCGCCGAATGTTGCCGGTTCTCATTGGACGAGCTTCATTACGACTACCCGCGCGAAATTGTCCCCCCCGGCGCGACACCCACCAGTTACCTGCGCGAACTGACTGAAGCGGGTATGCGCAAGCGCTGGCCGGAAGGGGTGGCAGCCAAAGTCAGGCGGCTGGTTGAGCACGAACTCGCCCTGATTAAAGAACTCGATTACGAAGCATTTTTTCTGACGGTCTACGACATTGTGATATTCGCCCGTTCGCGCGGCATTTTGTGCCAGGGCCGGGGCTCAGCGGCCAATTCTGCCGTGTGTTACAGCTTAGGCATTACCGAAGTCGATCCGGCTCGCATGGATATGCTGTTTGAGCGCTTCATCTCCAGGGAGCGCAACGAGCCGCCGGATATCGATGTTGATTTTGAACATGAACGCCGCGAAGAAGTTATTCAGTACATCTATGGTAAGTATGGTCGCGAGCGGGCGGCCCTGGCGGCGACGGTCATCACCTATAAGTTGCGCAGCGCCATTCGTGATGTCGGTAAGACGCTGGGCTTGTCACTGGAGCAGGTCGATCGCCTGGCGGGTAATGTCTACTGGTGGGATCGCGGGCAGGCTATACCTGAGCGTTTACGCGAGGTTGGTTTCGATCCGGGGAATCCGGTGATTCGCCGCGTCATTGCCCTGGTCGGCCAGATACTGGGCTTTCCGCGGCATCTTTCGCAGCACGTCGGCGGGTTCGTGATTTCGGATGCGCCCTTATCCAATCTTGTACCCATTGAAAATGCGGCGATGCCCGAACGCACGGTCATTCAGTGGGACAAGGACGATCTCGAAGCCCTGGGGCTGCTCAAAGTCGACTGCCTGTGCTTAGGGATGTTGAGTGCCATCCGCCGCTGCTTTGATCTGCTGCAGGCTTGGGACGGTCGATGTCTGTCCATGGCGGATATTCCGCCGGACGACAAACCGACCTATGCCATGATTCAGCGCGCCGACACAGTGGGTGTGTTTCAGATCGAATCGCGTGCGCAGATGGCGATGCTGCCGCGGCTGAAACCGGCCTGTTATTACGACCTGGTGATCGAAGTTGCGATCATCCGGCCGGGGCCGATCCAGGGAGACATGGTTCATCCTTAT
>CAXGUU010000171.1:0-7046 GCA_964012875.1 uncultured bacterium | reverse complement strand
CGCTGTCACGCTCTACAGCGGACTGGTCGTCGCCGTCAGCGAGTCTCTGCCGCGCGTATCGATCTTCTACGATCCTTACGCCGGCGGAAAAATCGCGCCGATTAACGTTGAGTCTGTCTACTACAACCAGGCACGGCTGGTCGCTCGTCAGCTGCAGGGCCTCCGGGCAGAGCGAGCAGGACAGATCGATCTTTTCTTCGTAGGCATCGCACCGTTTGGCCACCAGGATGTCTTTATGCGCGAAACGCTCGGCGCAAAAGCCATTATCGAATCGAATTTCGATGCCACCGGCCGCGGTATCGCGCTCATTACCAACCCGGCGACGCTCGACAGGTGGCCGCTGGCTAATCTGCCCAACGCGACAACTGTATTTAGAGAACTCGGGCGACACATGGATCGCAGTCAGGATATCGCCTTTGTTTTTCTCACGTCCCACGGGAGTGAAGATGCGTATCTCACCGCCGAACTCGACATGATCGAACCCAATTCCTTCGGTGCAGTTGAGATACGCCGGGCCCTTGATACCGCGGGTATCGTGTGGCGGATCATCGTGGTGTCGGCCTGCTACTCCGGCTCGTTCATCGATTCGCTGCGCTCCCCGACTTCCCTCATCATCACGGCCGCAGGCTCGGACCGCTCGTCATTTGGTTGTGAACACAAAAACGAGTGGACCTACTTCGGTGAAGCATTCTTCGAACAGGCGTTGAATCAGACCTCTGGTCTGGAGGCCGCCTTCCAACGTGCCCGACGCGCGATCGAAAAGCGCGAGAAAAAAGAAGGCAAACCGCCATCACAACCGCAGATTTTCATAGGCGAGCGCATACGCGATCACCTCAGTCGTTGGCGGGCGGAGCGCGAACTCATACCCCCGCCCCCCTAATAAAGCCGGCATTACGTTTCAATGGATTGAACGAATTCAAGGTAGTCCGGCTCGCTCATCAGGTAGCCGCGTTCCGCTTCGTCCGCAACAGGTATTCGAAATATCCAACCGTCGTCGAGTGGCGATGTATTGAGCAACTCCGGCGCGTCCCCGAGCGCGGCATTTGCAGCCAGAATGGTTCCCGCAACCGGCGCGCACAGTTCCCCATTGGTCTTAACCGACTCAATCACGCCGATATCCCCCTCGGCCTGCACGCTGCGGCCGGAATCCGGCACCTCCACGTAGTCCACATCGCGGAGCTGCTCCTGTGCATACTCGGATATGCCAACCCGGGCCGTGCCATCTTCATCGATGCAAATCCAGCTGTGCGCTTCGTGATAATGGTAAAGCAGCACTTCGGCTTCTCCCCTGTCAATTGGTAATCACCCGCCTGCGCGCGATCGAGGCGTAATCTTATAGAATAGACCTGGATGCAGAGGCTCATGTTTGACGAGGTCAAAGTGCGGTGACAGCGAAACCCAGAGAAATCAAGGTTGTGGATGATAACGCCGAGGAGGTCGGCTGCGATGGCAATAGCGGCGCTCTCGGACATCCATTGGTCTATTTGCAGTTTGAAGGACGCAAGTCAGTGGACTGCTACTACTGTGGGCAGCGATTCGCGCATTCTGACTATGATTCTTCTGATGCAAACGCCGGCTGAAGGTACTGCCTCACGTATCGTATCCGCGCTATTGCGGGGCGCAATACTGCTCTATCGCTACACTATTTCCCCGATGCTCGGCCCGCGCTGCCGCTACCTGCCCGGATGTTCAGAATATGCAATGGAGGCAATCGCAGTCCACGGTCCGTTCCGGGGCTCCATGCTTGCCATTCGCCGGATTTGCCGTTGTCATCCATGGAGCGGCAGTGGGCTCGACCCGGTGCCTGAGAAATAAACCGCCCGCTCACAGTCTGCGACAAAACGTCGCCAGGAAGGTCGGGCTCAAGGCGCACGCGAGACGAGGACCGAAGGCGAGCGCGCAACGCCGCGCACGGCCTCCGCACTAATTTTTCGGCTGCCTGTTAGTTTCGGACGCGGTCAAAGTCTGCGAGTTCGCGCTCGATGCCGCGCTGGCTTAGCCAGTCCCTCAGCGCCTTGCCGGTCCCCGCAGTCCACGGTTGGACGGTATCGAGCGACACCCACTTGTGATCAGCGAGCTCGTCCTTATCGAGCACCACATCGTGGGTGTCGACCGTGACATGGTAGGCAATGATGAGCTGGTTGCTGCGATAGAACTCGTACATGCCGATGTAACCCTGAAATTCGGCCTGCAGGCCAATCTCCTCCTCGACCTCTCGCATCACCCCTTCTTCGGGCATTTCGCCCGACTCCAGAAAACCGGTGACCAAGCCGTACCAGTGGTCGGGCCAACCGACATTGCGCACGAGCAGAACATGGTTGTCGTGCTCAACGATCGCGGCGACCACGGGAACCGGATTGTTCCAATGCACGAACCCGCAATGGGCATCATGACAGGCTAATCGATCGCGACCGCCCAGCGGCAGGGTAATCAGCGGTGTTCCGCACATTGGACAGTATTTCATAGTCGTCGAACTCCGGCCGCCCGCTTGCGGCTTACGCATGAAAATTTACCAGACATCGATATACCCCTGTCTTCGGCGGTCCTGCCCGCCCGCCGCCCGCGCCGCGCGCAACAGCCAGCTACGCGTTTCCGCTGGATCAATAACGGCGTCGATTTCAAAAGTAGACGCAACCGAAACCGCTTTACCCTTGTCGTACATGCGTCCGACCAGTTGTTCAAATAAAGCCCTACGCGAGGCATCGTCGGCAGTCGCTTCAAGCTCCTTGCGAAAACCAAGTTCGACGGCACCTTCCAGACCCATGGGACCCATTTCGGCCGTCGGCCACGCTAGCGTCGCAAACGGTTGGTGAAAGCTGCCGCCGGCCATGGCCTGCGCACCTAGGCCATAACCTTTGCGAATGACGATGGTGAACAGCGGCACCGTCAGGTTGGCGCCGGCAATGATCAAGCGCGAGCCGCGCCTGACAGCCGCGGTTTTCTCACTGTCCGGGCCAACCATGTAACCGGGCGTATCACACAGTGAAATGACTGGCAGTCCGAACGTATCGCAGAGTTGTAAAAAGCGACCACCTTTCTCACCGCCAGCACCATCAATGGCTCCGCCCAGATGCCTCGGATCATTAGCGATAAGCCCGAAAGGTTTACCTTCGACGCGCACCAGGGCCGTGATCAGCCCGACGCCGTAGTCCCGCCTGAGTTCAATGACCGACCCGGAATCGGCGAGCGATTCCACGACGGCGCGAATGTCGTAGACGCGGAGCCGGTCTTCAGGAATCAGGTGACGCAGTCGACGTTGGTCGCAACAGTCCCACTGCGCTTGCTGCCCCTGAAAAAATCCGAGAATCTGGCGCGTCAGGCGTGCAGCCTCAACTTCATCCTCGCACGCCAGGTCCACAACCCCGTTTTGCGTCTGCACATCGATGGGGCCGATATCTTCAGGCCGGTACTTACCGAGACCGCCACCTTCGATCATCGCCGGGCCGGCCAGTCCGATATTCGAATTCTTCGTTGCGATGGTGATGTCGGCACAACCAAATATCACCGCGTTGCCGGCGTAACATCGTCCGGAGTTGACCGCTATACGTGGCGCCTTGCCGCTCAGTTGCGGCCATGTTGCAAAGGTCCTGATGTCAAGCCAAGACATGAACAAATCATCGGTGTCGACATCGCCCGGCCGGCCGCCACCGCCTTCAGTAAAGAAAACGATGGGCGTCTCCCATTCAGCCGCGAGTTCAAACAGCCGATCTTTTTTCTTGTGATTATGATGACCCTGCGTACCGGCGAGCACGGTGTAGTCATAAGCGAACACGGCGCAGCGCGCAGCATCTTCGCCGAACTGCTCAGCGTTGACGGTACCGAAACCCGCCACCATGCCGTCTGCCGGCGTCGATTCACGCAAGTCTTCTACCGAACGGCGACGCCGCTGAGCCGCGATCGCTAGTGCACCATATTCGATAAAACTACCGTCGTCGCATATGGCTTCGACGTTCTCGCGCGCGGTTCGCGAGCCGACTTTCCGTCGCTTTTGCACCGCTTGTGGTCGTTGTGCATCGAGCCCGATGGCGTGGCGTTCGCGCACTTCGTTCAGGTCATCGCGTTCTGCTTCAAGGTCGATTTTCTGCGCACCAGCGGCCACGTCTTCCAAACCGGCATCGGGGGCGACAACCAGAATCGGCTCCGCATCGTCGACAACATCGAAGGGCTGTGCCGCGAGGTCGGTCACGACCCCTGAGACTTCCGCGATTACATCGTGGTGCATCTTCATCGCTTCCATGAGCGCGACTGTTTCTCCGCGCCGCACAGTATCCCCAACCGAAACATCGATACTGATGATGCTGCCACGCATGGGTGCCTTCACCGCAACCATACCGGCCGGGACAGTGTGCCGGGCGACGGTCGGGAGCTCGACCACGGCTGCTTGGCCATGGTCTTTTTCAAAGCTGGCTGCAGCGCCCGCAAGCGCCTCGGCGTGCTGTTCAATATAACGGGTGTGAATATCGAACGCGGTGAGTGCATCACTCGCAAGAAGCGCCTGTAGCAGCGGCAAAGAAGTCTCGCAGCCGCCGATTTCGTATTCCGAGGCAACGGCTCGGGCACGCGCCAGTAACGAGTCTAGATCGGGATCGCTCGTCGATACAACGAGCTTGGCCAGCAACGAGTCAAATCCCGGATGCGGGCGATAGCCCACATAGGCGGCGCCGTCGACACGGGCGCCCGGCCCGCTCGGCGCCGTGTAGTGATTTATGGTCCCTGCCGCCGCGACTACGGTGCCATTGGGTTTGAAGGACTCTGCGTTTACCCTCAGCTGTACCGCCTGGCCACGAATTGGCGGCGCCTTTGCCAAGCCCAGGTCGTCGAGGCTGGCACCAGCGGTTATGAGTAACTGCGACCTGACCAGATCGACCCCGGTCACTTCTTCCGTGACCGTATGCTCAACCTGCAAACGGGCATTGGCCTCAATGAAGTAAAAGGCGTCTGTTGCGGGCTCGACCAGGAACTCGATGGTGCCGACGCCGCGGTAACCGACTTCAGAGGCGATGGCCACCGCCGCCTCATGTAGGCGCCTGCGTAAGGGTTCCTTCAATGACGGCGCTGGCGCAAACTCGATGAGCTTTTGATGCCGGCGCTGGAGCGTGCAATCGCGCTCTCCAAGATGAACGACGTCGCCGTTACCGTCACCCAATATCTGCACTTCAACGTGACGTGCGCGTTCAATAAAACGCTCGGCAAATATCCGATCGTCCCCAAATGCAGCCTGGGCTTCGGCCCTGGCCTGTGCAACTGCCGTTTCGATATCGTCGGTGCCGGCGACAATACGCATACCGCGACCGCCTCCACCGCCGGCAGCTTTAATGATCAACGCACCGTTATCGCCGAGGGCCAATCGGAACGATTCGAAAGCAGCGGCAGTCTCAAGTTCACCGGAAGCTTCGATGATCGGCACCGCGCAGCGGTCCGCCAATTCGCGAGCCGCCAGCTTGTCACCGAATAATTCGAGCTGCGAGACCGTGGGCCCGACAAACTGAATGCCGGCTGATTCGACCAGCGCCGCGAATCCCGCTTGCTCCGATAAAAAACCGTAGCCCGGGTGCACCGCCGTCACCGCGTGGGCCTGAGCGCATTCCACGATGGCCTGCGCGTTCAGGTACGCCGACGCACCATGGCCTTCGACTTCGGCGGCAGTGTCCGCTCGACGAACATGTAGACCGGCCTGATCATCGGCGCCGTAAATGGCCACAACCTCGTAGCCCAATTCCCGCGCGCTACGCATCACGCGCAGGGCAATCTCGCCACGATTGGCAATAAGAAGACGTCGTTGTTCCATCAGAACCCTTCGAGGTTTGGTTGGGCGCCTTGGCGCTACTTGCCGAATACCGAGGTGACTAATTCAGTATCGAGATATTCACGGACCGCACTGATCTTGCCATCCCGGCACGTAATGACGATGCAGTAATCGTTGTTGTACGAGAGTGCGGCCTTGGATTTAGCCTCGCCTTTCATCTCCATGATGACCCGATCATCTTCGGCGGTGATCGTCTCTATGTGAACCCTGATGCCGCCATCAAGCACTTCGTGCAGCGGTGCGAACAGGCCATTCAGCAGATCGTCTTTACCCTCGAAGGTACGAGCGAAGCGATGGCTGCCAAAAAAAGTCCAGGTAACGTCATCGTGTAAGGCATCCAAGAAGCCATCGATATTTTCATTGGATACCGCGTCCCAGGCGCCTTTGACGAGCGCCTTATTCTGCTCTGCTGACATCGAAATTCCTCATGGGTGTTCAAACCGAGACGAGAATATAGCCTTGATGACGACGATCGGCGACGGTAACAGGAACAAATAGCCCGCCCGGCAACCCATAAAATGCTTTGCCACGGGGGGACAGTGCGCCAAAGGTCCACAGACTCCGCCAGCGAAAAGACAAAGTGAAATCACGGATCATCTTCTCCGGTGCGTTGATATATGTTTGGAGCCCTATTGGACCGACACCGCTCCCTGTAGCGCCAATCGCAGCCCAATTCATGTTTCAAGTTTGTCAGTCAGCTGACTTCGGGGTGTACCCCGGATGGGTTGATAGCCGCCCAGTCACCTCATGCCGCATCAATTGCTCACATAACTTGACGAACTCGGGATCGAGGACGAATTTCTCCATATTGGACTGTTGCCGCATGCCGAGGTCGGCCTCAAGTATGCCTGCCAGGGCCCGCGCCTTAGGCTCCCATATCGATTTCTCCAATGCGCGCTTGCGATATGGGAAGTGCGAAGCGAGTGCCGGTAAAACACGCTGAGGCGAATTCGAGCGCGATCCGGGAGATCCTCGATAGCGCCGGTCATCCCACAGTGCAGGAGGTCGGCAAGCCCGGGGGCGCTAATACGATTCTTCTCGAGGCTACCGATCGACGCCTGCACAGCGCGAACAGCTGCAAGGATCGTTGAAATGTTGCTCCGTCGGACCTGGATGCCGGCATAAATGAGAGACAGCACTAGAGCAACGCTGGAAACGACTTCGGCAAGCCATTAGGAAGACGACCGCGCAGCGGGAGTCGTTCTAATGGCGCGCCCGGAAGGATTCGAACCTCCGACCC
>CAXGUU010000170.1:0-7049 GCA_964012875.1 uncultured bacterium | reverse complement strand
TGCCGTATACGCTGTCTCACGAAATCAATCCGATTTTGCGCGAATACCGTCGCGCTTCGTCCACCGCGATCGATTCATCCCTGAAACCGATGATGCAGGAATACCTGTTGACCCTCGATTCGGATCTGCGCGCGGCCGGCTATGAAAACGACATTCTGGTGAGCACCTCGTTTGGCGGTGTCATGCATTTAACCGACGTGGTCCAAAAACCCATCTTTCTGGTGAAGTCGGGACCGGCAATGGCGCCTATCGCCGGCCTCGCGTACGTCGAAGCTGAAGGCCTGCCGAAGGACATTATCGTTTGTGATGCCGGCGGTACGACCTTCGATGTCAGCCTGGTCCGCGACGGCACGGTCGAATTTTCACGTGACACCTGGCTGGGGCCGCAATGGATCGGGGACAACCTCGGCATGGCCTCCGTGGCCGTACATTCAATCGGCGCCGGCGGCGGTTCCATTGCCTGGATTGACTCCGGCGGAATGCTGCGCGTGGGGCCACGCTCTGCGGGATCTGAGCCGGGTCCCGCCTGTTACGGGCGCGGTGGTGACGATGCCACGGTCACCGATGCCGCCGTTGTGCTGGGGTACATCGACCCCGCTCATTTCCTCGGCGGCAGAATGGCGCTGGACGAGGACGCAGCGCGGCGCATGGTCAGTCACCTCGCAGATACCCTTGGCGAAAGTGTAGAACGCACGGCGTTTGCCATCATGACCGTAGCCAACGAAAACATGATAGAGGCGATTAAAGAGCTCACCATCAACGAAGGTATCAACCCTTCTGACTCGACACTCGTCGCCGGCGGTGGCGCCGGTGGGCTGGGCATTGTACCCATCGCGGCCGAGCTCGGCTGCCGCACGGTCCTGGTGCCGCGTACGGCGGGCGCGCTAAGCGCATCAGGTATGCAGTTCTCCGACATCGTCACCGAGGCCGGCGCCAGCAAGCTGACGACCACCATCGATTTCGACTTTGACGGGGTCAATGTCGCGCTTGCGAGCATCGATGAAAATCTCGATGAGTTCGCGGCGCGACTCAGGGAGCGCGGCATTAAAAATGTCCGCAAGCGTTACTTCGTCGAAGCGCGCTACCGCTTCCAGGTTTGGGAACTCGAGATTGAAGTGGCCGCCAATCGCTTCGACACCGATGCGGACGTCGATACCCTCGTCCAGTCTTTTCACCAGATGCACGAACGCGTGTTCGCCGTGACTGACGAAGGCAATCCGGTCGAATGCCTGAACTGGCGCGGACGACTGATTGCAGACGTCAATGCACCGAGCCTCGAACCGACCCGGACCGAAGGCGGCGCGCGCGCCCATGCCGCACGCAAACGCATGGCCTATTTTGCCGAAGGCGAAATCGAGACCCCAATCTACGTGGGCGATCAGCTATCGGCCGGTGCTACCATCGCTGGCCCCGCGATCATAGAAGAACCAACAACAACCCTGGTCGTCCATCCGGGCGCCAGCGCGCAAGTCAGTAGCGGCGGACGCTATATCCTGACCCCACCCGAGGAGGCCGCGGTATGAACAAGCCGGATACAAAGTCCGTTCAGGGAACGCCCGTTTATGAAATGGACCCGGTGCTGATGGCCGTGCTGTCGAACCGGCTGAATGCGATCGTTCGCGAAATGTCGAACACTTTGCTGCGCACCGCGCGATCGGCAGTGCTGGCGGTCGTGCGTGACTTCTCGTGCGCGATCGTCACAGCCGATAACCAGCTGCTGTGCCCGGGCGAAGGCCTGCCTGTCCACATTTTTGGCAGTGCCCTGCAATCACGGTCAATGTGCGACTTGCACGATGACCTGACGCGGGGAGATGCCTTTCTGCACAACGATCCCTATCTCGGCAACACCCACGCGGCCGACCACATGATCATGTGCCCGGTATTCGTCGATGGCGAACACCTCTTCACCACCTGCGCCAAGGCGCACCAGGCCGATTGTGGCAACTCGATTCCGAGCACCTATCATGCGTATGCGCGCGACATCTACGAAGAAGGTGCCTTGATCTTCCCTTGTGTACGGGTGCAAAAGGATTACAACGACGTCGACGACATTATTCGCATGTGCAAGCGTCGAATTCGCGTACCTGAACAGTGGTACGGCGACTACCTGGCGACCGTTGGCGCCGCGCGCATCGGCGAACGCCGCTTGGTTGAACTGGTGGACCGTTATGGCATGGATACCATCCGTCAATTTGTTAAAGACTGGTTCGCCTACTCCGAACGCCGCATGGTCGAGGCCATTAAAAAATTGCCGAGTGGGAAGCTGTCCAATACCGGGCACTACGATCCACAGCCGCCGGTACTGCCCGATGGCCTTGCGATTCGCGTTGACGTCAACGTTGATGCTGACGACGGCCGCATCGAAGTTGACCTGACCCACAATGAAGACAACAAGGACTTCGGACTCAACCAGTCGATTGCCTGCGCCACGAGCAACGCGATGGCTGGCGTGTTCAATTGCCTTGATCACGATGTGCCGCACAATGGCGGCAGCTTCTCAAGGGTCACGGTCAAACTCCGCGAAGGTTGTATTACCGGTATTCCGGAGTTTCCACACAGCTGCTCTATGGCGACCACAAACATCGCCGACCGCATCGTTAACATTACCCAGTCGGCATTTGCCAACATCGGCGAAGGCCACGGCCTGGCCGAAGGCTCAGTCGGCATGGGCGCCGGCGCGGCCGTCATTTCCGGCAAGGACTGGCGCTTCGACGACGCGCCCTACATCAACCAGGAATGGGTGCTGACCAACGGCGGCCCGGCCACGCCGAGTACGGACGGCTGGCTTAACTACGGGCTCCCGGTCGCAGCCGGATTGATGTACCGGGGCAGTGTGGAAGTCGACGAATCGAAATACCCGATGATGTTTAAATCACTGCGAGTGGTTCAGGGTGGCGGCGGCCCCGGCCGATATCGCGGCGCGCCCGGCAGCGAGGTCATCTACGGCCCACGTAAAGATTCGATGACGGTTGTCGTGTCCTGTGACGGACAACATTTCGCGCCGCAGGGCGTGCGCGGTGGCCATGCCGGTCCGGCGGCGGAAACCTGGCATGTCAAAGCTGATGGGTCGGAAGAAAAGTTACCGGGCGTGGTGGAATGCCAGTTACAGCCGGGCGAGTGGATCCGCGGTGTCGATGCCGGCGGCGGCGGCTACGGCAGCCCCATAGAGCGCGATCCCGAACGCGTGCTGAAAGATGTACTCGATCACTGGGAAACGATCGAGCGCGCAGATTCAATTTACGGGGTCGTGTTCGATGGCAAACTGGAAGATGCCAGCCTCTCTGTCAACGCGGCGGCAACGGATGCCCGGCGAGCCGAACTGAACAGCGCGTGAATGCGGGCCGCCGGCGTTGCCGCGTCGGTCGCCATCCACTGATGTAGGTGCAAAACAGCGGCTCCGTCGGCCGCTACTCCTGGATCGTTTCCAGGTAGGCCATCACTGCGATTACACGCGCCATGGATCCGGTGCCGCCCACGCCCTCAGCGCGCCACCGCGCGCCCCAGATCGGCATTTCGCGAGCGCCGTGAGCACCGGGCATACTGATGCTCTCAAGCGCACGTTTGACGAATTTATCCGGGAATTCACCGCCGTTTATTTTTGCCAGGATGGTTAGATTCGGCGATGGCACCCGCAACATTGAAGTGAAGACACTGCGCTCCTTGTCGTCGGTGCCGTGACAAACCGCGTAATTTTACGCAAATATGTCTGTGTTGCTCGAGATGGATTCGGCGGCCGCGTCACACGCCATACAAATCATCAAGAAGAAAAATAGCTGATATCGCCTACAAAAACGAACAATCCAGATCGGGTGTCCATCTCCGTTTACGTCTGCCTCTAACTATACGGGGCAGGTGGAACATCCTATCCGCGGGTCCGTTACCAGCGCACGAACCAAAACCTATCCAGCGATCTATATCGACCTCAAATCACGAATTGAGCCAAACACATTTCAGACACGATAGATGATCCTCAGGCCCGCGCGGTCGAGCCGCCGTCGACGTTCAGGATCGTTCCCGTACAGTAGGACGCTTCGTCTGACGCTAGGTACAAACACGCGTAGGCCACTTCCATTGGCGTCGCCGGACGTCCCATTGGCGAAATCAGTTTGGGATTCTCGTCAGAGAACAGCATCGGGATGACGCTTTCAACCATTTGCGTTTGTACAAATCCGGGCGCGACGACATTGATGCGGATGTTGTCATCGACGTAGGCGACTGACATTGAGCGCGACAGGTTGATGATTGCGCCTTTGGTCGCAGTGTAAGTGTGCGCATCGGGTGCACCGCCAAGCCCAAAAATACTGGCGACATTGACCATGGACCCCGACTGTTGCGCCTTCATGTGCCTGAGTGCAATCCGGGAAACGTAAAACAAACTGTCCAGGTTAAGCGCCATGACCTCGCGCCACTTGTCGACCGGCGTGGTGTCCACCGGGTCCATCGACCCTTCACTCGTTTCGCGCAGGTTGTAGCCCACACCAGCGGCATTCAGCAGGATGTCGAGCCTGCCGTAACGTTTCACACATTCGTCCACTGCCGCTTCCGCGGTCTCGGGCACCGAAAGATCGGCGCTGAAAACGCTACCCTCGCCACCGGCGTCAGTGACAGTTTTCAAGGTTTCATCGAGATTTGATTGTGTGCGCGAAACGCCGAATACCGTCGCCCCCTCCTGTGCAAACAATTCCATGCAAGCGCGTCCGATTCCTGTGCCGGCACCAGTCACCATCGCGATCTTGCCCTCAAGTCGTCCCATGCCCATGTTCTCCTACGTAGTAATTACTTATGTGGTTCATTCGTCGCGGGTTTCGCCCATCACCCGCAACAAATCTTCATGCAGTTCAAACCACACGGTGTGATAACTGTCGATGGTTGCGTCACTGACCCATTCGACCTCGCCGTCTTCGGCCTTTTCCAGTGCATTCGTTAAACCGGCCTTGTAAACGCCGTAGCGGGCATGAGCTTTTATCATCTGGTCGAGAATCGGTTCAAAGCGTTCGTGCAAGTCACCCAGTTTGCCGATGATCTCTTCATCGTACGCGGCATCACTGTGATCGTTCGCGATGCGCTTGCCCCCCACCTCGATAGTCTGCCATGCAGTGATGACCTGCTTTAATTCGATGTTAATGGTTTCGAACCTTTCGTAGGCCGCACGAAAGGCGTCGCTGTTCCGCAAATCTGCCCAGAAGCGCGAGTACTCGCGACCGACGATCATCTGGCCGGCCGGCGACAACATGTACTTGCCGTCCACTTCGAGGATCCGACCCAGGGCAACTGCCGAAGCCAGGTTGGCATCCGTCTCGGCGCCACTCAGGCCCGCGATGCCGGCGATAGCCGCACTGGAGCCATGCTTCTTGATCGCTGTTCCGTGCATTAACAGATGGAGTGCTTGTGTCACGTGATGATCTCCGGTGGCCAAATCAAAGCTTTTCGC
The DNA here is from genome assembly GCA_964012875.1 of uncultured bacterium. Lineage (GTDB taxonomy): Bacteria > Pseudomonadota > Gammaproteobacteria > CAXGUU01. The sequence continues at coordinate 1,618 of CAXGUU010000170.1, read as the reverse complement.
GCAGGGCTTCAACATCCGCCCGCGTGAGTGATGAACCCTTGTCCTTGAGATTGCGCGAATTCTCCTGCGCCAGCGCGAACAGGGCATCGGCCTCCGGTGTACCGGCGTGGTACTTGACCCAATCGGCGCACTTGTAGCGGTTCTCCGGCAGGCAGGCTCGTGGCGTGAATTCGCGACTCAGCTTGTTGTATTCGTCGATGGTCAGCACGCCGCGCGATGTGCGGTAGCGGTCGATTTTTGACGCTAGATTATTGCTGCCCGGTCGCATACCCCCAACGCTCGCGGTATACGGTTCGCCGTCGAGTATTGAATACGGGAAGTAACTCAGCGCGCGGCTCGGCGCACCGGTGTGCTGCATCATGGTGTAGTCGTGCAACCGCTGGCTAGGGCAGGTAATCATGCCGACCAGTTCGCCTAAGAACATGTTGCCGTATTCGTCGTTCAGCAATGGTCGGAAGCGTTCGGTGCGCTCGTCGATCATGATCCAGTCTTCCGGGTCGTAGACGCCGGCGTAATGCGCGAACTCTTTGCCCACGCCGTAATAGGTGAGCGCACCAGCATCAAGTTGCTGATCGCGGCTCCAGCCGGACATCTCTTCCCACAGCTTTGTCGTCGCATCCTTGATGAGCCCTGTCAGCTCGTTAAAAGTCTCGGTCAGCTCTTCGCGACTGCCCATACCGACCGGCTGGTAGCCTTCGGTCAGGTTGTCCGCGGTATACAGCCCGACAGCGACGATATGCTCGGCTTTCATCTCGGGTTCCGATTCGAAGGAACCCCAGTCGTCGAGAAGGTTTATATGGCAATCCTCGACAATCATCGACACCGTCAGGTTGCTGTAGGGGATGTCCCTACCGACACCATCCAGCCACGGGTAGTCGTACTCTGCGAGTTCTCGAAATTCGCGCACCAGCATTTCGCGACGGTCGGAAATTTTGTAGGGACCATGATTATGAATGGTCAGGCGACTTTCGCACGACACCAGGAATCCGTACTGGGCGATGGTCGCCATGAACGTCTGCGCGGCAACGTGTAGGTCGTCGCCTTCACGGCACTCGAAGGCGTCACCATGGAGCACCTGAAGAGTCTGTTCAGGCAGGATTTGTCCGCGGTGACCCGCCATGCAATTGGTCAGGTTGCCGTTGTTACGGTGCCACGAAAGCTGGAATCGCTTCCAGAAATCGAGCACGTAAACGACGTCTTCAACCGCGTCAGTCGGTTTAATCACGCCCCAGTTGATCAGCATCTCCCGTCCGAGCAGGTAGAAACAGGGAATCGTCCAGGCGACGATTTTCACCCCGCCTACAAGGCGTGCGCGATCGCCGATTTCCTCGGCCGACATGCTGCTCTCAATTTTCTTAAGCAACGAAGGAAATCGATAAAAGCAGTTGAGGTAGGAAAACAAGATATAGGCCGATACAGGGAATATCTTGGACTCCTGCACCGTGCGCGTCGCGCACAACCAATAGGTTTCGTCAGCGTTTTGCTGGATCATCGAGTTGGTTTCCAGCAGTTGCACGTAGCTCAGTTTGTTGTCAGACATCGGTTAGGTTTCTCTCGTCTACTGTTTTGACGGCGGCTTGTCAGCTGCGTCGCCAGACATTTGCCGAAACATCGCGGC
>CAXGUU010000169.1:0-7060 GCA_964012875.1 uncultured bacterium | reverse complement strand
AAAATACCGACCGGGCGCGACCGACGGCCAGAATCTCATTGCCTTTCAGCAGTTTGGTGATCTGCTCGAAGCGTGCGCGCAGGAACTCTGCGACCCCCATTTCGGCCTGCACCTGGGTGGCGCTTCCGACTTCCGCGCGGCTGGAACAATTTCCTACACCATGTCTAATGCACCAACTATCCGTGTCGCGCTGCAGAACTTGGTGCGTTACCAAAGCAGTTTTTCGCGCGGCTTCAACGTCTATTTCGAATCAGACGACCAGCTGGCGGTCGGTTTTAAGCTCCATCGGTGCGACAACACCGGCATGCGGCACATGGGTGAGATGTGCTTGGCCATCGCAATCAGTACCATGCGCTCGCTCGTACACGAGCGATGGGCAACTGCAGGCGCGCACTTTCAGCACCAGCCATGCGGCTCTGTTGGCGACTACGAACGGACCCTCGGTTGCGTGCCGGAGTTTTCCTGCCCTCGAACTGAAATTATCGTCGATTCCGATGTTGCCGACGCTGCGATTCCCTTTGCTGACCGCACCATCCTGCCCATTATTGAACGGCAACTCACGTCTGTAGCTAAAGCATACAGCCAAAAAAAAACGCCGGTCCTCAGCGAAATACGCATGGAGATTGCGAGAATGCTTTGCGATGGCGCGCCAACGGTCCATGATGTCGCCGAGCGTCTCCAGCTGAGCAGCAGGACCTTGCAACGCCGTCTCCATGAAAGCGGTAGTGGATTTCGCGCCCTGTTAGCCGAAGTGCGGCAGCAACTGGCTCAGGAATACCTAGGCATCGACGGCATCGACCTTCTGGAAGTCTCGTTGCTGCTGGGCTATTCAGACTTGAGCGCGTTCGACCACGCATTTGCCGCCTGGTTCGAAGAAAGCCCGTCTTCTTACCGAAGACGACTACAAGGGAACAGACGTCAGACCAAAGTCTAACGAGCGGATATTGGTCTCGCGCTGCACCCACAACGCTCGACCCGGGCCGCCTTTCACCGGACGACGAAAATACTATCAGTTCGCCACCGCAAATCGAGTTGCAATTTGCAAAGTAGCGCGCAACACACGGCGCGGATTGCAATAGAGAGAGGGGGAACGCTGCATTGAGGTTACACAGCTAGCGCCCGCTCTCCATGTACTCTGATTGAATTGTCACGGCACCGCTGAACCATGCTTTCATCGCCACCGCATCCATCGTTGACCAGTCCGGAATGTCGAGCACGAGCGCCTGTCCAAGCTGGTTGCCGAAACGCACGAGCTGATTGTTGGCACCGGCGCGGGCCTCGCTCCAGTGAGAAAGCGCGTTCTCCAGCGGTTCATCGTCGTCCAGCGCTTCAGCCAAGCTGATAACATCGCCGATACCCTTGAGCGCACCGGCCCCGCTGTGCGGGCGGGCAAAAGCACCGGCGTCCCCGACGAGACAGATGCGATTACGATGATAGGCCTCGACTTCGCAATCGGAAATTACATAGGCAAAGGTGCCTCGACTGCGCTCGATGATTTCTATGTAGTAGTCGGGCAAATGCGCAGCGTGAAACGCCTTCATGGCATTTTCGGTGGCTGTAGGCATGGAACCCGGCGGCAGCGAACCTTCGTGCCGAAAACCGCTGGTATCGGTCAGGAAGGCAGGCAGCTCATCGGCAGGGAGTTGATGATAAATGCCCCAGTTCACCAGACGCTCGCCGTCACGCACGGTCTCTTCCGGACCCGGTACGAAATAGAAAATGCCGTGCCCGCCCGAAAATCCGACGCATTGAATGCCGCGTTCCAGCGGCTTAGTTTCCGCAAGTTCAGATTCATGGATCGCGCCGCGCCACAAGACGTAACCGGCGTATCGTGTCTCAACGTCCGGGAACAGCGTGAGCCGGCCCAGTGAGGCGTAGCCGTCAGCACACAGCACCAGATCGAATGTGAGTTCGCTACCGTCGGCAAGCTTGACTACAACGGTTTCCTGAGGTGTCGGTCGCAGTGCAGTGACGCGCGAATGAGTGCGATAAGTCCCCTCAGGTACCCGCCGGCGCAGGTTTCGATAGAGGCTGCCCCAGTTGAGCGCCATGATGTCGATGGGCTGTGACCATGCTACGTAGCCATAACGTGGCTCGTCGTCGCGACGGCACAAGCGCGTAAAAGCTCCGCCTGGAAAGCAGGCGATGTCGCTATCGACCAAATCTCGCTCCACCAGGGTGTTCAGCATCGACGCAGGAATGCCAATGCCCGCGCCGCGATCCTTAAGCTCTTCGCCCGAACGCTCCAGTACCGTCACGGCGTGACCACGACGGTGCAGCTCGGTTGCGGCAGCGCATCCGGCAATGGAGCCGCCAACGATCGCGATATTCAGGTTGCGTGTCTTTGCCGAAAGTCCTGATGGCATGTGGCTCTCACTCGACTAAAAGAAGGGAATCTGAGACCTTTTCGCCAAGGTTATTCCGTCATCGACGTAATCACCAGATCGCACAGTCGCTGGATTCGTTCCATGCGGTAGGCCTTTTCCACCTGCCCACTTGAGAGAAAAGAGAACGTCAGGTCGAGCTCGTAATCGACCCGGAAGCAACTCGATCCCACACCCGGCCGCAAAACACACGTTCGCTTGAACAAATGCTGATGGGCCTCCGGGTTGACCGCAGACACCGCGCATGAAAAACCCCGGGCCGATATTCGCCAGCCGGGGCGCCCGGTTGCGCGTGTCGCGGGCGCAATCGAACAGGCCGTCAGGTTTGTCTCCGCTAAAGTCAGGTAAAAGGGACAGATTTGTTCCAACAGGACTGCCGAAACAAATCGGTCCCCTGTCACGCGAGCGCTCGATGCGAGGACCGTGGTATCGGTATTGCCATTTCTATTCGTAAATAGCGATCAGACCACCGTCTTCATTCCAAACCTTCCGCCCGTAACTGGCTCGAAAGCCGCTCGCGCACCGCTTCCTGCGCCTGGCGTTGCCGCTCGCTCCGCGGCATGCGTCCTTCTCCAGTGTTAATGCCGCGGAACGCCGCGCCCATGCGGAACCCTTCGGGGAAATCCCCGGCCGCGAACAGCGCATCGAACACGCGCGCGACCCGACTCTGCAATGCGCGCGCGTCATCGAGGTGGCCTGCACGCGTGGTTTCGAAAAGCTCGCGCATGAGTTCAGGCGCTACGCCGCTACTGGCATGCGTACCGCCGTCGCAGCCAATCATCAGCATCGCGAACAGGCAGGGATCCCAGCCCGTGAGGAAACTCCAGTCGGGACGCGACGGCCGGATACCTTCGATCAGCGCCGACATGAACGGCAGGTCGCCGGACGAATCCTTGATGCCGACAATCCGTTCGCATTCCTCGGCGAGGCGACGCGCCGTATCCACTTCAATGGGCGAGGCAAACATGGGGATGTTGTAGAGCGTGAGATCCACGGGCGTATTTCGCGCGATCTCGAGGAAATAGGCGTAGACGCTCTCGGATCCCAGCCGGTAGTAGAAGGGCGAGACGATCGCAACGGCATCCACGCCGAGCCCGGCGTAGTGTTCGCAGGCGGCCAGCGTCTCACGCACGTTGGCCTCAGCGGCCCCGGCCAGCACCGGCACTCGGCCCGCGGCCTGGTCGGTCACGATTTCGACGATGCGTCGGCGTTCTTCCATAGTGAACCGCGTGAACTCGCCGGTGGATCCATTCGGGTAGAGGCCGTGCACACCGTGCTCAATCAGCCAGTCCACGTAGCGGCGGAGTTCCGCTTCGTTGATATCGCCGTCGGCGTTCAGAGGCACGGCGTGTGGGCAGTAGATGCCGCGAAAGCGAGGCGTGTCCGTCATCTTCGATTTCCCTTTTCCCCTAAAAAACGAAAGCGCGTCAGGTTTTTTCAGCGTGTCAGCCAGCGACCCAAAACAAATAAACCAGTCACCCTTTTGAGGCACCTTTTTGGGCGTACTGGAGTACAGTACAGGAACCCCGTGAAACAACGAACAACAAAGGTGGCGGAAAGACTAAGTTCTAATCCCTCCGCCACCTTTTCGAACCCGACATTTTTCCTTTGCGAGGCCGGGTTCGGTGGCCCCGCTTGAACCCAGCATCCCTGGTTCCTACACTCTGGCAATGGCCACTGACGCGGAATTCGAGCGCGCAGGTTCGTTCGACGAAGCGCTGGACGTGCTGCTCGGCAGGGTCGAAGCACTCGGCTTCGACGGCGTCGACTACGCCTACCTGCCCAGCACGCACGCGCCCGATGGCGGCTGGGTTGGCCGTACATCAACGAACCGAATTCCCCCCCCGGCTGGCAAAAAGGCTGGGCGCGCTACAGTCGCCACGATCCCTATTACCGCTCTGCCTGGGGCAGCGATTTGCCAGTCGACTGGGACGACGTCAAGGCGGCTGCCTGGCTGACGCCGCTGCAAAAGGACTCGATTGCCTATGTTGGCGACCTGATGGGATTTGCCGACGGCATAACGGTCCCCGTACATCTCACCGGCGGACGCTTTGCGTTTGTCACCGCGGCCACCCGGCGCCGGTCGGACTGGCGCAATGACCGCGCCGCGACTGAGCACAGCCTGATGGTCCTGGCACACAGCTTTCATGCCGCCGTAGCCCGTAGGTTTCTGCAGGACATTGCGCTGCCCGAAACGCCACTGCTTAAAACGCGTGAAGTCGAGTGCCTGCTGTGGGCAGCGCGCGGACTGAGCGCGCCGGAAACCGCGCAACAGATCCATCGTTCGGTTGAGACCGTGCGGTTCCACCTTAAAAAGGCGATGGCCACCCTCGGCGCGCGCACCATCGCGCAGGCCGTGACGCGCGCCGCACTGGCCGGGCTGATCGACCCGGCGGCGGAGAACGAGTGACGCTGCACCCCAGGCGCGACCGATTCCCCGCTTCGTGCATCGAATAATTAAAAAAAACTACCCGATTGGGGAGTGGCCACTGCGCGGCCTCTCGAACGCTGGGCGCCAATCCGCGACGGCGTATCGCTCAACTCCGGTACGCCCGGTGTCGAAGTCGTCGACGAACTCAAACCCGCGGCGTGGAACGAGTACGAAATCTACCTGCCCAAGCCGAAATACAGCTGCTTTTACGGCACCAACCTCGATGTCTACCTGCGCAACCCGCCGTGCCGTGACCGCAACACCCTGATCGTTACCGGCATGGCGACCAACTACTGTTGCATGACGACGTCCATCGATGCCTTCAACCGCGACTACGACGTCATCTTTGTCGATGATCTCAACTGCACCATGGGATCTAACGACGGCACCGACGCCGCCACCAGGCACCGCATCACCGTTGAAACGTTAAAGGACGGGTTCATCTCAGAATTGCTTGACGCCGACGAACTGATGGTGCGCTTGGGTGCAACACGTTCAGCCCGGTCGGCAGCCTGAGCGCAACAAACACAAAGGGCCAAAAAGACAAAGAGGCGCCAAAGCCGAGCTGCGTGCGCCTGTTCCGCCACGATAACGACCTCGCCATTGCGAAGCCGGGGCACTACGAGCGCCTCGACAAGGTCTCTGGGCTACTGCCGCCGCATGTCACATGGGCCGGCGATCATGTCTCATAGACCGGCGTCGGGGCGGCCGTGAATAACGGTGAACGTGCGGCAAGGGAACGGGTTGCGAACTTAAAAAAGCGGCAGCGGATTCAGCGCGAAAGCACAGCCTGTACCGCGCCTACAAGCGCCTTTGTCCCGGTCCGTAGGGTTTGTTCGATGTCGGGCGCGAAATCCGGCGCGTGCAGGCTCGGCATTGCAGGGCCGCCGGCCTTTGCTGCCGACATGGCTTCCGGCGAACTGCTGCCGTAGTAAAAGAACAGCATCGGTACTGGTGGTTCCCAGGCGTGGGCAAGTTCAGCGGTTTCATCGGTGCCCAGCAGTCTGTCAGACTCGGTCACGTTTTCCGCGCCGAGGGCTCGCACAAATCCCTCTTTCGCCGTCGCGGTCAGTTCCGGATCGTTGTACGTAGCGCGAGATCCGCTGGACAAGAACGATACGGTCGGCATGCGATCTTCCGGAATACCGTAGCCCCGGGCCTGATGCTCGACAATGCGGGGAATACCCGTCACCAGTTTTTCGCGCACTGCATCGCTGTAAAAACGAACGGTCGCCCCGAGTCGCACCTCGGAGGGGATGGCGTTGACCTCGTGGCCACCCTGGATGTAGCCGATGTTGAGCGATGCCGTTTCGAGCGGCGGTATCTCGCGTGTGACTAACGTTTGCAATGCCAGCACAATCTGGGCAGCCAGCGGAATCGGATCTTTTGCGTCCGCGGGGAAAGAACCATGGCCGGGTATGCCGCGCACGACGATTTCAGCCGTCTCGGCACCCGCCAGCGCATCGCCTGACCGCCAAGCGACTTCGTTGCTCGAAAATTCGGGTAGGAGGTGATAGCCAATCAGAAAATCAGGGCGCGGCAGATGCTTGGTCAGTCCGTCCGCAATCATCGTACGCGCGCCGAGAATGGTTTCATCGGCGGGCTGCGCGAGAAGGATCAAAGTGCCGGACCACGTATCCCGATTAGCAGCGAGATAGCGAACTGCGCCAATCGCTGAGACCATCATCGCGTCGTGGCCACATACATGCGCAACAGGAACTTCACTGCCGTCCGCCGCGATCGCCGTTCTGGTGCTTGCGTACTCAAGCCCCGTTTGCTCGGAAATCGGTAGTGCGTCCATGATGGTTCTGAGCAGCAGTGTTTGCCCCCCCCCGTTCTGCAGACGGCCCACCACACCATGGCCGCCAATCCCAGTCTTCACGGTCAGTCCGGCGGCTTGCATCTCCTCGGCCATGCGAGCGCTGGTCTCCACTTCCTGATCGTGCAGCTCAGGATTTCGGTGGATATTGACGTACAAGGCGTGAAGCGACGCATAGTCATCGTCTATTGCCTGCGATAAGGCGGCATCACCTACAGCAAGCAGCGGTAGCGGGATTAGGAACGCGAACGCTACAGCGCTGAAACGACAGAAGAAACGGGACATCGATCGTTCTCCGAACACGAACTCGGACCATGTTAACCGAGGTAAACGCGACAAATTGCGGTCCCGGACGTCGCGTCAGATCTATTTGTGACCAGTCGGTGGGTCCAAAAACGGCTTGGCGCTTTTTCGGGTCCCTATAAA
>CAXGUU010000168.1:0-7090 GCA_964012875.1 uncultured bacterium | reverse complement strand
ATCTGTGGTTTTTGACATAGGATCTCAGCGAGATGGGCAAGTCGTGGCCGGGGACGAGCAAATGCCATGCATTCAGATCCTTTATGCCGGTCTCGGGGCTCGTCCAATAGCCTGTCATCTTGATTGTCACATCCTCAGCCGACAGGCTTTCTGATTTTCTGTTAGCCATCGTCATGCTTCCTGCATTGACCCCGCAGTACCGGATGTTCCCGCTATCCGCGACATACATCTGTCCCAATAGGTTTAGCAGCGTGCTTTTCCCGGACCCACGTCGGCCGGTGATAGCGATCGATTCGCCCGCACGAACCTCCAGGTTGATCTTTTCGAGTACGGCCACGCGGTCGCCTCCGCTGGCGAAATGTTTTGTAAGCCTCTCAACTGAAATTGCTGTTCTTGCTCTTTAATCAAGTTTTATATCGTTCAATGATCCTTAATGAGCATTCTCTGAGGATTTCATACTTGTCTAAATCGGAGGAGAGCAATGCCCGGACCGCAGCAGGTTGCCTGAATAAGCTTGGCTGATTCTGATTTGCCCGTTTTTTATAAGCTGCGGCTCCATGGAGCCTTTATTTTGGAAAACCTGTATCAAACGGGTTCGAGACGATTATGCAACGGTTCAAATAGCGCCGATTGGACGATAGACTGGAGTCGGTTTCGGCGACGACGCCACAAGGCTATAAAAATAAGTTCGAGCCGTGCCAAAGCAACTATCCATCGTTATTCCTGCGTACAACGAGCGCGATACTATTGCAGGATGCTTGGTCGCGGTCCTGGCCGCACTCCCGGGAGTGCGCAAGGAAGTGATCGTCGTCGACGACTGTTCCTCAGATGGGACGCGCGAATGGTTGCTCGAAAATGTGAACGAGGTGGCGACCGAAAGTGGGGCGCTGACCCTGGGAGCGGACGGCAATGTGGCACTTACCCCCGGGGTTGAAAACTTCACGGTAAGGGTTCTGTTACATGAACGAAACAGCGGCAAAGGTGCTGCTTTGCAAACAGGCTTTGCAGCGTCCACCGGCGACGCCATCGTAATTCAGGATGCGGACCTTGAGTACGATCCGGCGGACTGGGCGGAAATGTACGACCTCGTGATGGTGCGCCGGATTGCGGATGTTGTTTACGGCTCCCGCTTTTACGGTCGACCTCATCGGGCGCTGTATTTTCATCATTACATGGCGAACCGATTGATTTCATTTTTGTTCAATACCTTTTACAACCAGCAGCTTACAGATATCGAAGTCTGCTACAAAATGTTCACGCGCGAAGTACTCGAAAGCCTGGCGATCACCGCAAACGACTTTGGGTTTGAAGTTCAGTTCAGCGCCCAGGTTGCATTGGCTAGGCGCTGGCGCATTTACGAAATCGGCATCTCGTATTTCGGCCGTACGTATGACGAGGGTAAGAAGATCAATTGGAAAGACGGCGCGAAAGCACTCTGGGACTTGCTCAAGTATCGATTTTTCTGATTCCTTCCAGAAGAGATTGCCCAAATCGGTAAGATGCGCAAACTTGACCTAGCAGCTTTCTGTATGTCTCGGTCTTGCGCGCATCTAGTGATGCAGCTGGCGTCAACGATTGATGGTAATCCCGAATGATTTCCGCAAAGGATTGTCGAGCCTCGATGTACTGGGGCTGTTTGCGTGCCTCTTACCGTTTCCATTTGGTGCTTCGAAGTGCTGGCGCTAAGCCAGATTTTCTTTCGGAGTAGGCGTGCACCTGAGTATGTCGTAGGCCCGGCTTTTGATAGGGGCACCGTCGCTGAGCGCCCCGAGCCCGACCGCACCTGGATATTGTGTTGGCCATGAATGTTTTGACGTTCGACGCCAATGCCCGAATGGTTGCCGCTACGGTCACTCAGATTGCACTGTTTGGCTCTGTCACTGGAGCCGGCATGAGCGTCCTGCTCATTCCTTGGCTGACTGTCGACGGACCCTCAGGGTTTACTCATCGCGGCGCCAGCGACTAGGGATTGCCGTGGCGTTGTCGGGCCGAGCTGCACCGCGGAGCACAAGGAGTTCAAGCGCGGCCGGAATTGTTGAGACCTAATCTAGTCAGCAAGTGAGAATGGCGTGAAATCTGTTTGCCGGTCGTAATAGTCTTCCCCCTCGGCCCGTTTGAGAAAAGCGACCGCAACGTAGGTTACCGGTGTCATTACGATTTCGACGCAAACTTTGAATGCGAAATTGAAGATTAGTACGGCAAACAGCGTCTCAGAGTTCCAAATACCAAAAAACGCGATCGGGTAAAAGATCAGGCTGTCGACGCCTTGCCCGAGAATGGTCGAACCGATGGTGCGCGTCCACAGATGTCGACCTTCAGTCCAGAGCTTCATCTTGGCCATGATGTAGGCGTTCACAAAGTCGCCAATCCAGAATGCCAGAATCGATGCAACGACGATTCGCCAGGTCGAACCGAATACCGTTTCAATCGCCGGCTGCAGAATTTCGTTGAACGGCTCGCTGGGGCTCGGCGGCAGATGGATAATGACTTGCGACATCAGCGTTGCAAAGATTATGGCGGCGAAACCTGCCCAGATCACACGGCGAGCCCGTGCATAACCATACACTTCAGTCAGAATGTCACCGAAGATATAGCTGATTGGAAAAAACAGATTGCCTGCGCCGAAAACGAGTGTCGCACCAATCAGGGGTAGCGTGAGTGGAAGGTCGAGTTGGCCGACTTTTGCAGGCCCGATCAGGTTCGAGCACAACAACACGGTCACGAACCCCGCCATCAGGAGCGCGTAATACCGGTACGCCCGCTCTGACATCAGGGTCGGGTCGGTCGGAGATCGCGCAACGATGTACGCACCTGAGGGAATGTGCGTGCGGCGCGCAATGTCTCATCGACGAAATGAACGACGAGGTACCAATCCTTTACGGCCCCGCAACTTAGAATTCCCGTCCACCTGACGCCCGCGTTCTTTCCTGACCAGCGGAATTGCGGGAATTCATGGCCGGAAAGAGTGAGTGGTCGACTCTGGTTGACGACAAAAAAGTTGTCGTGATTAGTGCGCAGTTCTGTGACGAACAGGTTGATGCACTGAACTTCGGAGAGTGCTCCGAAACGTTGGTCGATCGCCTTCCTGGGCATGACAGTAATCATGAGTCGCAGCAAGTCGTTCTGGTTTGTTGAGGTGTAGGTGTAAGTTGAACCGTTGATCGAAGGCGTGAAATCCGTCAGTGCCAGGCCCGGCGGTAGAAGGACAGTAAACGGCGGATCCGACTGCTCCTGTGCCGATAGTCGGGGCGCGGCAATGACGATACACGCCAGAAAAAGCAGGTAACGTAGCATCCGCTTTCCCCCATTTCCCATCGCGCTCCGCCCCTTCAATGTCGCAGCTGTTCGGACCATTGTTTCAGCTGGCTTCGCTTCGCGCCGAGGTGATGGAGTTGTCTGAGCGCGATCTTTTCTGCGCTCCGGCCCACACGGGTACGCGCCGGGCGGTAATGCGTAAGGTCGTTCTGTTCGAACGCCTCGATCAATGCATTCTTGGCGGTCACATAGGGCATCCAACCGAAGCGGTTCAAGCATGATTCAAATCGCGTAAACGCCTCTCGGTCGAATGAACGGGCACGGCCAAATTCATCAGATAGCGGATTTTCGGGATGCAGTGTCAACAGCGGAACCGTGCCGTCAGGATAGGGAAGATTCGCGCTGTGAGTGCGCTTGGCCTTTAGCAGATTCGGTAGTACGTGCGTGTGAGAGCCAGCAGGGGTCTCGTGACGGTCGATATTCTGGTACACCTCGATTCTGACTAATTCATTGAAGACGATCCGATGTGGGCTGACATCAATGATTTCATCGATGATGGAATGTCCGCCATTCAGCACCGGCTGTCCTGCCAGTCGGCGCAAGTTGTCGATCAGGCGAGCATCAGCGGTTCTGATACAAAATCGGACGTTCGTCAATCCTGCTCCGAGATCGAACAAATAATTTTCGCGACGGGTCGGGTCCAGGGCAGCTTTGTCGCGGCCGAGTTCAGTAACTACGACTGACGGCGGTGTACACCGAACGGCGGGATATAAATAACCCACACCGCAAAGCCAGGCATTTTCTCGCGCCGAGACGCTTTCGAATGCGCAAGCCTCGGCCTCAAAATTCCAATTGATGCTGATGGCGCCACGTTCGTTGCGCAGCGTGAGTCGCTCATCACCTTCATCACGCGAAACAGCGTCGCCCTCGTCGAATTCCGCCAGCGCGCCGAATCCTCCAACGCTGCAGGCATTGCGGCTGCTAAAAAGGTGTCGCTGAAGCAGGTTGCGGCTTTCGGGGGACATGCTGCGTTATGCACTGAAGATTGCGGCTCGGGACGTTAGCGTACGGAATTAGTTTGTTGCAAGCGCGGCAAATAATTTCGGCCTGCACGATGGAGCGTGGAGTCGGCCCGTGTCATTCGAGCATTAGTTCCTCTAGGGTGATTCGCCACGCAAGGTCGAGTCCGATGTGACGCTCGAAGTAATTCTCGACCGAGCCACAGCTATCAACTACCGAATCGAGGGCTGCTCGAATGAAGTCTTCATGGGCAGACATGATTTCTCCAACAGCGTCCTTTCTGGCGCTGTCACGAAACACGTCGACCGGCTGATGCTCCACGTTACTGAGTACGTAATCTTCGATGACATCTTCCTCGGCAACGTTGAGCGTCAGAAGCAGCAGGGCGCAGATAAGCCCGGTGCGATCTTTTCCGCTGGTGCAGTGGATGTAACATGGATGGTGGGGTTCGCTGACAAGCGTCGAAAATACATCCCGAACGACTTGGCTGTGCTCCATCGGCATGGCGGCGTAGTTGGATGCCATCATTCGATGCGCGGTCTCCGCATCAGCGCCTTGATTATTAACGGCGTCGAACATTTCGAACGACCCTTGGATCATGAAACCGTGATTGACGGTTTTGATATTGGAATCGCGCGGTAACTTGCTCGGCGCACGTTTGCATTCATCCGAGGTGCGTAAATCTATGACCGTTGCAATGCCCAGCTCTGAAAATTTTTGCAAATCCGCGTCGGTCATGCGGGCCAGGCCGTCGCCACGGACAACCTGGCCACTGCGTATCTGTCGCCCGTCTGCCGACTGAATGCCACCCAGATCACGAACGTTTCTGGGCCCTTGAAAATGAATCTTGCGCATGGGGAAGGGTCGCGTTTACCAGAAATTAAAGAAAGTCAATTGACGTTCAACGAGCCGTGCGCGCGCACATCCGCATATTACCGAAGCCCCATTTTACAAGACAGTTTTCACCGCATATGTACCCGCCCAGCTCACCGATTTTCAGTTCAGCCATCTTGGCTTTGGCGGCCGCGCGACAATCCTCCAGGGTTGCAAAAGTACCAATGTCGAGGGAATTGCTGCGATCGAATTTGTTGGTGTAGACGAGCGCGTCCCAGCGATTGAATATATTGCAGCCGCTAAGATTCACAGCGAGCAAAAACGTTAGGATTTTCGCCGATACTGCTTGCGAGGGTCGCAGCATGACAGGGGCCTCGGACGTGAAGTCACGCCGGAATGATCGCATCTTTCGCCAACGGATGCGCTGACTGAGGATCGTTTCCTCGTCCCAGCCTAAGACCTCGGCCATCGATTCCCATCGCGTGGCATTCCGCTACTCGGTGAAAAGTCCCTGAACTGAACTGCGCGAATGCGCGGGAATGGCTCCCCGGGACGGGCTCGAACCGCCGACCCGATGATTAACAGTCATCTGCTCTACCAACTGAGCTACCGGGGAATTGTGGAGCGCGGCGTATCTTACTGGTGCGTGGTATGAGGGTCAATTTAAGAGACCTCGTTAAAACGCGCTAATTTTGCGCTCGGGAATGAATTGCGTCAGGTGTAAGATCGACCCATATGTCGACCCAGCCTAAATCACTACTGAAGCCGGTTGCCTCGACGGCCCGCAAGCGGTTTGAACTGGTCGCCGATTTCATACCTGCCGGGGGTCAGCCCGAAGCCATTGCTTCACTAATCGATGGGCTCCAGGCTGGTCTTTACCACCAGACGCTGCTGGGGGTCACCGGGTCGGGTAAGACTTACACCATCGCCAATGTCGTTGAGGCGGTTCAGCGGCCGACCATCGTGTTGGCGCCGAACAAGACCCTGGCGGCCCAGTTGTACGGTGAGATGCGGGAGTTCTTTCCCAACAACGCGGTTGAGTATTTCGTTTCTTACTACGATTACTACCAGCCGGAGGCCTATGTCCCAGCATCCGACACCTATATAGAGAAGGATGCGTCGATTAACGACCACATCGAGCAAATGCGCTTGTCGGCGACGAAGGCACTGCTGGAACGATCGGACACCATCATTGTGGCGACGGTGTCAGCAATCTACGGCCTTGGTGAGCCCGATGAATACCACGCCATGGTGTTGCACCTGCGCCGTGGCGACATCATCGATCAGCGTGACGTGTTGAGACGACTCGCTGAACTTCAATACCGCCGTAATGATTATGAGCTCGAGCGCGGCACGTACCGCGTGCGCGGTGAGATCATCGACATCTTTCCGGCCGAGTCTGAACGTGACGCTATTCGGGTCGAGTTGTTCGATGACGAAATCGAATCGCTGGCTTTCTTCGATCCGCTCACCGGCGAAGTCGTGCGCAAGGTGCCACGGTTCACGATTTATCCTAAATCACACTATGTCACCACCCGCGAGACCGTGTTGCGTGCGATTGAAACAATCAAGGAGGAGCTGGTTGATCGTTTGGCCTATCTGCGCAAACACGACAAGTTGGTCGAGGCCCAACGTCTTGAGCAGCGTACGCGCTTCGATATCGAGATGATGCACGAAATCGGGTACTGCAATGGCATCGAGAACTACAGCAGACATTTATCCGGTCGTGCCGCTGGGGAACCACCGGCTACCCTGTTCGAATACCTGCCGGCCGACACCCTGCTCGTGATCGACGAAAGCCATGTCACCGTGCCCCAGCTCGGTGGCATGTACCGCGGCGACCGCTCGCGCAAAGAGAATCTGGTCGAATACGGGTTCCGGTTACCGTCCGCGCTCGACAACCGGCCACTCAAATTCGAGGAATTCGAAAAGCTCGCGCCGCAGATGATCTTCGTATCGGCAACGCCCGGATCGTACGAAG
>CAXGUU010000167.1:0-7104 GCA_964012875.1 uncultured bacterium | reverse complement strand
TTGAGGCCGACGGCAAGACCAGCTTGTACGTGGCCGGCGAGCCGATGCTCAAGGGCTGGATCTATTACCACTCGGCCGAGCTCGGTCTGATCTTCGGCATCACCGGCACCGTGATGATCACGTTGCTGTTCCTGCATTTCAGGTCATTCGCGGGGGTGTTCATTCCACTGCTCGGCACGGGCATGGCTGCAATCTGGGGTCTGGGATTCGTCGGCTGGATGGGGTTCAACCTCGACCCGCTGATTCTCGTCGTCCCGATTTTGATTTCCGCGCGAACAGCGAGCCACTGTGTGCAGATGATGGAACGCTTTCACGATGAAATTCGCATTGGTGCCACGCGTGAACAGGCTGTACGTACCAGTATGGGCGAATTGATTGTGCCGGCATCCATTGCGATATTCACCGACGCCGCTGGCTTATTTGTGCTCACGGTGTCATCGATACCGATCATCGCGAAGCTGGGTTACTTCTGTGCTTTCTGGTCACTGAGTAATCTCATCACCGTCACAATTTTGGTGCCGATGGTGCTTTCATTCCTGCCGGCACCCGAGATCAGTCGTGAAGAGGAGCACAAACACGTTTTCTCTCGCGTGATGGCTAGCTGGTCCGTCTTCCTGACCTCATCAAAAGCCCCGCTGCCAGTCTTTGGCGTCGCGAGCCTAATCATTATGTTCAGCCTGTTCTACGCGGGCGACATGGTGGTCGGAGAGAACAAACCCGGTTCGCCGATTCTCTTTGGCGAATCGGAATACAATGTCGCCGCCGCGCAGATTGCTGGTAAATTCGCTGGCGCAAACCAATTCAGCATCTATTTCGAGGCTGAAGAGGCGCACAAGATGAAAGACCCGGAAGTGGTCGCGGTGATGGAGAAGTTCGGACGCTACATGGCCGGTGTAATCAATTACGGTGGTACGCGCGACATTCCGAACCTCGTACGCTCAATCAATCGCCTGTATCACTATGATGACCCGCGCTGGTCACTGGTTCCGGCCACGCAGCGCGATGTCGGTAACACGCTGTTTATGTATGAGGCGGGTGCAGCCATTCCCGGCGTGATCCTGGAATACATGGATCTTGAGGGTCGCACAGCAAACTTTGTCGTGTTCTTTAAAGACGCGACCGGGCCTACCGTATTCGCCGCACTCGAGGCCGCCAAGAAATTCCTTGATGAAAACCCCATGGAAGGCGTGACCCCGCAGTTTGCTGGCGGCATCGTCGGTACGACTGCGGCCGGTAACGAAGAGGTCGAACGCTCGGAACTCAATCAGACCATTCTCATCATGGTCGTCGTGATGCTGTCGGTGATGTTGACGTACCGCTCAATCACCGCGGCGCTGCTGGTGTTTGTAGTTCTGGCAATGGCTGTCATCATCAACCGTGCCTACATGGGCTTCCGCGGTATTGGCCTGAACATCAATACCCTGCCGGTTACTGCAGTCGGTATTGGCATCGGTGTTGACTACGCGATCTACATGCTCGACCGCATGCGCGAAGAGGTTCGCCACCGCACGCTCGAAGACGCGGTGCGCGTGTCATTGTCGACGACCGGCGCTGCGGTGTTGTTTACCGCCGTCACTGTCGTCGGCGGTATCATTTACTGGATTCCGGGGTCCTCGCTGCGCTTTAACAGCGAAATGGCCATGCTGCTCACGTTGCTCATGGTGAGCAACATGATCGGCGCAATTTCATTGCTGCCACTTCTGGTGAAGGTCTTCAAACCGAGTTTCGTCATGAAATCACACGTTGATAACGAAGAGACCGGGGACGTATCAAGCCAGGCGGTGGAAGCAGATCCTTTTGTGCATGAGCACGAAGCGGCGAAGGGAACGAGTTAGTCGTTCTTCTCGTCAATCCTTGGTAATTGGGGAAAACATGGGAGATAAAACCATGAAGCACTTGAAAGGCGCTTTTCAAGCTACCCTGCTCGCAATGGCACTCGCATTTTTTGCGACGTCGGCGCAAGCCCGCATCACAATCGACGCCCTGGGCGGCGAATTGGAAGTGGAAGGGTTTCTTAAGAGTGAAGTTCGTTCGCGCGTCGGATCTGGACCGGTTTATCTGGGACAGTGGATTCAGCGGCTGCAAATTGAAGCAGCACTGCAATACTACGATGTTGGCTGGTTCGATGAGCTGAGCTTTGTCGCCATTGCACGACCAGAGTATGACATCGTTCAGGACATGGGCGACTTGTCGTCGAACCGTATTGGTGACGGTACAACTGAACCGTCGCTGCAGGATCGTCAACCGTTTAACGCTACGACAGACGCCCTGGCGTTTTCCGGCTTCGAGTTTGCGCAGTTCGGAACGACCTCGACCGGCGGTATCGGCAAACTTCTGTCTCAGGGTATGGTCGAGCGTTCGTTCTTCGACAAGAACTTTGAGGTTGATTTTCCGAATGCGCAGAACGGCCAGCAGTATCGCTTCGATCCCAACGGCAATATTTTTGGCGGGCAGGGAAATACTTCGGCGTTTCCATTGGTCGTGCAGAAGTCTTCAAACCTGAACTTGGACTGCCGTCAGTGTCAGGATCTCAATATAGACAACATTGACGTTGCAACCGCCAACACCGACTCCAACGGTAAGCTGTATCCTTTCCGCGAGCTGTACGTTGACGCCGTGGTCGATGACTTTTGGATTCGTGTCGGTAAGCAACAGATTGTCTGGGGCAAGACTGACTTCTTCCGATTACAGGATTTGATTAACCCGGTCGACTTTGGTCAGCATTTCTTTTTCGATTCGTTCGAAGATATTCGTATCCCGCAGTGGATGGCCTCCGTCCAATGGAAGGCTGGCTCCTGGGGACCGCTGACTGATAATGCGATACAGGTGGTGTGGAACTTCGACCAGTTCAACGGCGTTGGTCTGGGGAACCCCTCCCATTTTTGGGCGCACCCGTTTGCCAAAGATATCAGTACCTTTGCAATCTACAACACATACTTTTCTGTCGAACCGTGCTTTACCGCGGCCGCAGCGGCTGATTTTGCAGCCAACGGTAACCCGACTGGCCATAGTGGAGCGGCCGGAGGTTTCGCCGGTGGGACACCTGCCACCGCGATTCCGACGTCGGACATTTGCGGTACACAGGGACCCAATGACCGACGTTTACCTTCGGGTTTCGGACAACCGGTTGGTCTCAGCCACTATGATCGCCCAGATTGGGACATTGAGAACACGGAAGCAGGCTGGCGTTGGGAATTTCGCTTAAGCGATTTCCGCTTCGCGGTTTCGCATTGGTATGGCTGGAACGACCTGCCGGTATTCAAGTTTCACTCGGTGAACTTGCCAACGCGCCACCTGACGAATGCAATGATTGCTGCACAGGGCGGAGCCAACGATGTACTGATCGGTGATTTGGGTCTGGCTCGTTCAATACACCCAACTGCTAACTTCAGGACGGCCTCAAATGCCGCCTACGCGGCAGGTGGGCGCGCGCCGTTGGAAGCTACTGGTGGGTTCGTGGATCCAATCATTGTTACAACGCCTCAAGCTGCCGCTACAATGCTGGCGAACGGCGCCCTCAGTACTGACATGCGCACTGCCGCCAACCGCGCGCTTGCTAGCGGAAACTACGCTAATCTGTGGGCTGCGATCGACCCGATTTTCCGCCAGGGTGCAAACCCTCGGGCGGGTAATGTCGGCGACTGGGGCGCGCAAGCATTCGGCCTGGCTGACTGTGCGGCCCCCGGAGGCGGTACATTTTGTAGCCCGTTGGCTGGTGGCCAGACATCTGTGATCTATAAGCAGTCTCATACTCTGGGACTCGCCATGGACTACTTTGAATCCTGGTCCGGTGTTGTTATGCGCATCGAGTCTTCATGGACGTTTGATGAACTGGTCAACAACACCCGCTCAGTTGATTGGGTTGATAAATCAGACGTCATGCGCTTCTCGCTTGGCTTTGACCGCCCAACGTTCATTCCGTTCTTGAACAAGGACCGCACGTTCTTTCTCTCTTTGCAAATCTTTGATACCTGGTATTGGGATCACGAGGGAGACAAGAGCACGGGTTACTTCGTCAACGAGCACAACTGGATCACGACTTTCTTCTTTATTGGTAATTACCTCCGTGACACCCTGAAACCCGTCGGTTTCTATGTCTGGGAAGAAGCGGCTAACTCACACGTGGCTGGTTTCAACCTCGAGTGGCTGATCGACAATCACTGGTCCATCAAAGGTGGCTTCCACCTGATTTGGGAAGGTGACGAGTACACGACGCATGACACGGGTCCGTTCACCAATTTCATCTCCAATGGACCGAACTTGACGCAAAATCCGTACGTTAGCTCCGTTTTCGGACCGGCCCGTCAGGGTATCGGTGCTCTGCGTAACTACGACGAGATTTTCTTCGAACTGAAATACCAGTTCTAACTCGTCAAAGCGCCTGAACTGATGGCGGGGGGTGAAAACCCTCCGCCATTTTTTTTGCGAGTCCATCGGGCGCGAGGATCGCCTTTCGGGACGCCTTGTGACCACTAAGCCCAGGCCCCCGGTCTCACTGCGGAACCGAATGGTTTTAAAATTGTCTCTGAGACAATACAGGGGCGCTCCTTGTTACCCCGCCCGCTAAGGACATCGATATGAAGCTCTTTAACTGTTTACGCGCCGTAGCAATAATCGCGCTGTTCGGTGGGTGGGCGTCCTTAGCACTCGCGAATGACGAAGGGCGCCTAGTGCGACAGGCTGTAGAAGTCGCGAAGCAGCTCCGTGCTTCAGACAATCTTTACGACCAGCTTTCGGCCGCCGGTACACTGGTCGAAATCGGTGATCAGGAAGCTCTCCAATTCATTACCGACCATTTGGCCAGCTCGGACTGGATCATGATGCGCTCGGCTATCGATACCTTGCTGAACGTTCAACACCCTACCGCGCTGAACGTACTGTACCGCTACGTGGAAATTACCGAAGACAAGGTCTTTATGAAGTTCCTGTCCGAATCTCTTGCCAGTCGCCCGCGCGAAGATCTTGCCGAATTCGTCTTCGATATGTTGGACACGGATGACGGCTGGGTCAAAAAACACGCCCTGCAAGCGCTTGCCGAGACCGACTTTGACAATAAGCAAGCACGCATGCTGCGGATTGCCGAAAGTGAGGGAGAAGATCGCACCAGCCGAGCCTACGCTTACTATGCGCTGACCGACACCGATTCAAGCGGTGAAATTGCCAGCAAGCTAATCGAGATAGCCAAAAACTGGGGACCGGAATCACAGGAGGCGGCCGCCGTCGGCCTCGGCCGGTTCAATTCGGATGATTCCAAGAATGCCCTGCGAAAACTACGGGATTCCGATACGTACAAAGTACAGGTCGCCGCCCTTGCGAGCGAAGCCGGTTTTGGCAATGAGACTGCAATCGACATGCTCGTTCGGCTGATTGCCACGGGCAAGGGGCTCGATCCTTCGGTCGCTGCCGCCAGTTTACGCCGCATGCCGCCACAGGCTGCTTTGAAGATAACCGAGAACCTTTTTGAGTGCTGCAAGCTGAACTCAGACGTTGCTACGCGACTGCTGGAATCTTGGGCGAGTGTCGATGCCGACGCTACGAAGGTGTTCGAGTGGGGCCTGAAAAACAAGAACCCCGACATCCGGATGCAAGCGGTTTGGCTGGTGGGCGCGCGAGGTGCCGCCGGATACGTTAGCGCCATTGCCCCGTTTCTGGACGATCCGGACAGCGGCATTAGGGCGATGGCGGCGTGGACAATTGTGCGATTGCTCGGCGATCACTATGAAAAAGGGGTCGAAGCATGAGTAGAACTGCACTGCATTCTTTTTGAGTCGCGTCGACCGACGTCGTCGGGGACGCGGTAAAATGGTCCATAGAACTATTAGCTGAGGAGTTTCCTTTGATCGTTTATCCGAACGCGCGTCAATGCCGGCCAATCATCACGGCCGGATTGCTGTGCTTCACTGCATCGATCGGCGCTGCGGACTTTAATTTCGACGTTGACGAGGCGATGTCCTTGTCACCGCCCCCCGGGTCAGTGATCGACAGTAGCAATCTCGAGCAGTCAACGCAGCTGATCGATCCCGAATTCGCCGAGCTAATATCTCAAGGTTGGGTGACTATAACGGTTGGAGAGCCGCTGGCATTCGACCCGCACCCTAACTACATACAGGCAACGACCGACTACGGTAGCGGCACGACGCTGGGCCCGACGGCAGCGGATCTTGAGAACTACGTTGCCGGGCGCCCTTTTCCCGACGAATTGTCTACGGATGACCCACGGGCAGGCGACAAGTTAATTTGGAACATGCGCTACGGTTATGCCGGCGATGGCGGCGAAATTCCTGAGATGTACTGGCACTATCGCGATATGCGCTCGCAGACTATCGAGCGCGAATTGGAATTCGAAGCCGCAGCCATGCGTTTCATGTATCGCCACGTTATCGAGCCGACTCCGGAAATTGAGGACAACACCTATCGGGTCTACAACGCCATCACACTGACGGCGCTTGAGCCAGGCGATGTGGCGAATACCAAGCTGCTGATTTTCTACAACAGTGACGACAATGCTGAAGAGCAGGGCTGGATGTATGTACCCTTGCTGCGACGCGTGCGGCGGGTTGCGACCACAATGCGCACCGATTCATTCCTCGGCAGTGACATCATGATTGAGGATTTTCTTGGTTATACCGGACGAATCAAGGACATGGAGTGGAAATACGGTGGCTCGCAACACCTGCTGCTGCCGATGTATCGCCACGATGCCATTCCGCACGCGCAACGTACGGCCCGAAAATACGACCACGAGTTTGTCGATTTCCACGGTCATTCGGGGTGTTTTATGAATGTCACCTGGCAGGTTCGCAAAGTACACATCCTGGAAGGGACGCCGAAGCGTAATGATCATCCGTTGTCGCGCAGGTTTTTCTATATTGATGAGCAAACCATGTTTCCCGTATTCGGTAAGGTCTACGATCGCGCCGGCGTGTTATGGAAATTTCTAATTGCCGGCCTCGCGCACCCGGACTACCATCTCGAGGAGAACGCGGGCAGTGGCGTGCCCCTGCTTGATTCAGCGGCGGTCGTCGATATTCAGAACATGCATTGCACGACTTTGCAGATGGTCACATTGGTGAATAAGCCCAAGATGAAGAAGCGCGACTTCGA
>CAXGUU010000166.1:0-7147 GCA_964012875.1 uncultured bacterium | reverse complement strand
CCGGTGATTTGGTCGAGCCCGCACGCCAACTGTTCGTCCATGGCTATACGTGCCGCGGCGACCAGGCACTCGTCGGCCTCGTCGTCATTCAGCTCGCCGGCGTAGTAGCGCTTGAGTTGTCTGCGCTGACCGAACGGAATTGGCCAACTACCGACCGAGGTCGTGCGAATGCGATTCATCGGGCCAGCATACCGCAGATAATCCGAAGCCGGCTCAGCGCGTCGTTGTCGTTTGGGATGGCAACTTGCAGTACCTTAAGCGCTGAAAACCGGGATGATGCCGAGGCGTCGCGCACCCCGAGACATGTTGTTACGTACATAACCGAGGTTCAATCGTGAGCGAAAAAGAACAGGAGAAACCGGGTCGCCTGCAGTATTTCGAAAGCGATGCGCCGCTGGGTTATGTGCTCGCGGCGATCGAGCAGGACGGCGGCGCCGTGCTTAAAGACGCTGTGGATGCTGAGTCGTTGACGCGGTTCCAGGACGAACTGGCTCCCTATCAGCGTGTTGCTCCGTTCGGTCGCGACGGATTTTCAGGCCACAAGACGCAACGCACCGGCGCACTTATCGCACGCACGCCAAGCTGTCACAAGATGGTGATGGACGGCAGGATCCTGAAACTCGCCCACCATTTCCTCGGGCCTTACACCGAAAAATTGACAGTGCATCTGACGCAGGCGACAAACATACATCCGGGTGAAGTTGCCCAGACGATACACCGTGATCGCGAGGCCTTCGGGACTCATATCCCGCGGCAGATAGAACCGCAATTCAATACCCTGTGGGCTGTCACCGACTTTACCGCGGAGAATGGCGCGACAAAATTTGTGCCCGGGTCCCATCAATGGCCATGGGATCGTGAAGCGGCGGCCGATGAGATTGTGCAGGCTGAGATGAACAAAGGTTCGGTCTTGCTCTACACGGGGTCGGTTTTGCATGCCGGTGGCGCAAACCAGTCAAGCGAGCCGCGCCTGGGTCTCAACCTGACCTACTGCCTGGCGTGGTTGCGGCAACAGGAAAACCAGTATCTCTCGTGCCCGCCGCAGGTTGCCAAAGATCTGGACGAAGAGCTGCAGGAGTTATTGGGTTATACCCAGGGAACCTACGGGTTGGGTTATTTCTCTGACCCTGACGGTCCGCCGGCGGCATTCGATCCGATGGTGCCTGAGCTTGCGTTGGGTCGGGGCCCGCGAAAACGCGTGCGCTACAACGATGAGCAGTTGTCAAAAGCGGCAGGCAGATAGGGAGGCGATTGCCGGATCCATGCTGCCATTCAAGCTGCCGGATGCCAGTACGCGTGCGTGCCTGAGGCGATGCGCTCGGGTAGGGCCACCCGGGCGACCGGCTCAGTACAAGGCTGGCTTGCATCGAGTATGAGGCATTCCGAACGGTTGTTTATGACGTCCATGGTGAAGGTGACGAGGTAGCCGTCGTCTTCCGCAGTACTGTTACGGCGTGGCGCCATGACCGTCTCGCTGGCATAAACGCCTTCGGGCAGCTCCCGCACTTCTTCGCGCCCCGTCGCGAGGTCGTGCTTGATCATGCCGACAAAACCGAACCAGCCCTCGGCCGGTAACGCGTTGTACGCGTAGCGATAGGGTCTGCCACCATAGCGACCGTTGATCATGCCGAATTCCTGGACGCGTTCTGACAGTCGGGTCTCGCTCGTCTGCCCCGTTTTGAGATTGAAGCGCCAGCGGTGCAGCCGAGATCCCATGGTGTGGAGATCGAGATAGCGGAACAGGTTTTGTTCGGCGGTCCCATCCTTGATGCGCGGTGGTGACGGTTGTTCCTGGAAAAAGCCATCGAGCACGATGCCGTCGCCATCTTCATAGGCATTGACCCAGTGCAGCACAAATGTCGGCTCGGCTTCAAACCAGAGAATGTCGCTGGCGGTACCCCGCCGCGGCAAAATGCCGAAGCGCGTCGCCAGTTCGGGGTGGTACCGCGGCAGGTAGTGGCCGGCTTTGAGCGCGTCCGGATCCCAGAACAGTGGGCAGTCGTTGACGATCACATAGTTTTCAGTAAAGGCGATGTCGTGGGGCAGTCGCGGACCCGGCAGTGGTACGTCGATGTAGTGGGCGAGGGCGCCCTTGGCGTCGACCAGCCCATAGTGCATGAACGGCGGCTCAGGACCGTAGTTGAAAAACATCAGTTCGCCGTTGTTTTCGTCCACCTTGGTGTGCGCGGAAACACCGGCCTCGCCAAGCGTTTTAGCAAAGCCTGATTTACCGCGCGCATCAAGCGTGACCGGGTCGAACGCGTAGAGATCGCCGCACAGATAAAAGCTCGAAAGCGCCAAGCCATTGTGCACCACGACATCGGTGCTCGAAGCGTCTTTCGTGTTCGGACGCGCGCCGAGTCTGCATTTAGATTTCGCCACATCCGGAGACTCACCCAGCCCCGCGAACAAGTTTTCGCCGGCTTCGCGTTCGGCGCGGAAACCATCGGTTGGCACGAATCGATTGTGGTATTGCGCGCTGCTGCCGGCGAAGGAGATCGAGTGCAGCATGCCGTCGCCGTCGAAAGGATGGTAGCGCTCGATCGCCGGCAATAACGGATTTTCGGTATTGCGCAGGTAGGTGCCGGCAAGATCATCCGGAATTTCGCCTTCGATCACGTCAAGGTCATAGGCGTTGTACTCGATACATTGTGGACGCCAGGCGCCGCTGCGATACGGATGCGCATCGTTTGCTGGCAGCCTGCTTTCGAACTGATTGTGGATTTCGATCTTCATGACGTTTTGCTGGCGACGACGCTGCCAGTCGTAGACGAATTGTAGGGGAGAAGCGATGTAAATGGGGCCAGACCACGATTAACAGACGCTTGTTGCTATCGTAGTCTGCGCCCGGATCGATCAATAGCGGTGCGTCTTTACATCATCGTGTCCCGATTCTATACGAGCTTATCCAGCCGCTCCCTTTGTGCGGGCATGAACAGGTCACGTACAGATTGCCGATGTCGAAAATGAAGCACGATCAATTCGTTCAGGGCGAACTGGCGTTCGTTCAGCAGTCGACGCAGTCGAGCTTCATTCAGCGACGCCAGCGTCCGTGATGACCGAAGCTGGGTTTCGATTCTCATTCCTGTCGCCAGATAGAGTTGTGCGCGGCGATCGAGGTTTGCCTGATATTTGCCGATTTCAGTGCGCTGTTAGGCGCTGAGTCTGAGCCCGCCGAGCACGCTTTCAAGCGATGGATCGGCGGGCATCTGCGCGACAGGGCTCAGGGTTTTAGGGCTGGCAATCGCGGCGGGCGCCATGGTGAATCATGTAATCGTCGAAACGAGCACCGCAGTGCCGAGGCTCATGGCGAGAGAGGTTCGGAAATTCATATCAATGCTCTCCTCAGTTGATGAATGCACGGATCAAGTTCAGCCTGGGAGCGTCCGCGGCCTGCCTGGTCCTGCTGTCGCGACGTGAGATTCTCATGTTGCCTCCCCAACTGGTTCAATTCCCGCGCGCGACAGGAATGGATGGCCAACTCGGGGATTTGCGTTCAGGCCGCCAGGATGCCGCCCATACGGCCGATACCCGCTTCGACAGCCGCCGTATTTTCGCCGGCATAGCACAGACGGAAAAATCCCGGCTCATTAATTCGGCAGGCCTCGCCCGGCGTCAGGTTGATGTTGGCCTGTTCTAGCAACTGACGCCATAGCGCTCGCTCGGCTTTCCACGTCGGCGTTGCCAGGTGACAGCGCAGATCGATGAGCAGAAAAAATGCCGCATCTGCGGGCACATAAGCAATGCTCTCAGCATCGAGGCATCGGGTGACACGGTCGTAGGCCTCGCGCAGGCTTCGCTGGACGGCCGTCAGATAATCGTCCACAACGTTTTCGTCCGTGATCAGGGCATTCAGCAGCGACTGAGTGTGCGTTGAACAGGCCGCCCAGTAACCGAGGCCGGCGACGGCATTCAGCACGGACGGGTTCTCGCTTACGAGTACCCCACAGCGCAGACCACTAGCACCAAAATCCTTGGAGAAAGCCCACACGATGTGAATATCGTCGCCGAGAGTCGGTACCAGCGAGGCGGCGCTCACGAACGCCCGCTCGCCGAACACTGACAGGGCATAGATCTCATCTACGACCAAGTGGATCCCTTTGGCGCGGGTCCAGTTCACGGCCTCGAGGATCTCTTCGCGGGAATAAACGCGACCGAGCGGATTGTTGGGCGTGGTAAAAAGCAATGCCCGCACGGGGTGTTCGGCGCGCGCAAATGCCGCGTCGAGCGCGTCGCTGGTCAGACGAAAATCATCTGCACTCGCGCAATCGACGGTGACGATTCGCAACTCGTCACGCGTTTCGAGATCGGCCCAGAAGCCGGCATAGCTCGGTGTCGGCACCAGCACCGCGTCACCGGCATCACAGATCGCATGAAATAACAGTTCCAGGACTGAACCGGCGCCGGCCAGAACGGCAAGGTCGGCGGGAGAAAATTCGCGCCCGAGAAAAGTGCGACCCATGAAGCGCGCCAGTTGCTTACGAAATTCGAGGTTGCCTATCATGGCATCATAGCCGAGTGCCTTGGCCGCCGGTGAGTATTGCGCAAGCTGAGCAGCGAGCTGCGCATTCAACAGCTTGTTCTCGGCTAGGCACATACCGACGTAACCATCAGGGTTCTCATCGGCATGCCATGGTTCACCGGCGCGCGCGAAATGCTCGGCGATGTATTCAGGCAAGGGCGGCGAATCGGCCAGTTCACGGCCGCGGCGTGACAAACTTGGCATCAAGGGCTCCGCAAACACCAGGCCAGCAGCAGCGCAATCAGCAGGCTGATACAGGTCACGCGTAGAAGCACGACGTTTCCAGCATGAGGGTCATCCATGGTCTCTCCCCTCAGTTAACCTAAGTCCGGCTCCGCGCGCCGGACGGATGATGAGTGCGCGGCGGATCCGGTGCTTCGCCCGATCACAACAAGTAATAAGGCCAGCAGCGCCACGGCAGCAAAAAAACGGGGAGCAAACATCAGCTCGCGTTGCATCTCGCGATTTACCGGCATACTGATGTTGAGTTCCATCAGAAATCGGTCACGCGCGGCGGCCGGCAGCTCGAACGTTTCTTCTTTCTCGACGCGATTGCGATCAGCGAAGACCCGCAGGTGCGGGAACACGTACTCGCGGTTGAAGGCGCTAACGCTACGTTCGGCCATCACGCGCAGGAGCAGAGAGTGAACCTGCGGCCGTGCACGATTGACCTCGTTGAAGAAAAAGGTGGCGAGTTTTTCTCCGCGCTTCAGTAGCGGACGCGGGTCGACGACGGGGCGGCCGTCTTCATTGATGTAGGTGCGGTAGACCAAATCATTTGGCTTGAAATCGATCGTACCCTCGATGCGCTCGTAGTCGCCGTCGAGCACCGGCGCCAATGCGCGTAGCAAGGTTGTGTTACCCAAGCCGACATCGCCTTTAAGCAGCACGTGGCCGCGCGCGAGTACGGCAATGGTCAGCAGCCGGATTGCTTCGTCCCGACCGATAACGGCCCGCTTGATTTCTGATTCGAATTCAGCGGCACGCTCGCGCCAACCCTGAAGGTCGGGTTCGGTCGATGATGTCACGAGTGGTCCTGCAGGTAGGTTTGTGGGTCTGCGACGGCGGATGAACGCTATCACCTTGGTCGTTGCTGCACAATTCGCGGGCGCGGACGGCCGTTTTCCTATAGCTAACGGGCGCATGAACGGCCTAGACTCGAGGCGTTCTGGTGGTAGCGGAACGCCGATGGTTCGCGAATCACTCCAAGCTTGGCTAGAGTCGGGCTCGGCCATATGCACTTGCACGAACTTAAACAAGCAGTCCATGAATACTCCATCGATCACGAAGACCATCAAGAAGCTTGAGCGGTTAGGCGGAACGACGGAGCAGCTTAATTCTGTGGTTTCTTATCGACGCACCTGTTTTCAAACAGTGACCGGCGGGGAATACAGTTTTGTGACCAACATCTACGACGACGGGGGGGCCAGTTTATCGGCGAGACGCGTGGGCTTCGAGCAAGGGGAGTATTTTTGGGGGAATAGTTACGAAGCGAGCGCGTACAACAATGCAGCCGAATTACTGAATACCCTCGTTCAGGACGTGCTGGTCGTGCTTCATAACCGCACGCGCATACGGCAGATCCGCAGGCTGTTCGTTTACTCGTTTTCGTGCGAAGCCTATCAAGGCGGGGAGTGGCGATGCCTTGGTCAGCATGAGGCATTTCGATTCGGTGGTTTTCGTTTTCCACCTACCAGGCAAAAGGTGACCGAATACGCCTGCCCGGCACTGTTGTCTTGAGGTAAAAGCATTTCTGAAAGTCAGGCGATGAACATAAGAGTGGGCTATGCGCCATATCGGTTGCCAATCAAGCCGGCCTACCGTATGAATCCCAGAATACTTGTTGATGGCAATACCGCGACCGGGATCTGGTACATCATAGGACCCTGGAATAACACTGCTGATGGCAAGCAAATCTGGATGACGGCACGCTATTACGATGACTACTTGAAGGTCGATGGTAAGTGGAAGTACTCTCAATCTTCGGGCTGACGTTCGTACGGCAGAAGACCGCTAGCCATACGCGACCATGGGCAACTGGACCCCACACCTATGAATCCTACGACGATCAAGCAGTGGTCAATCAAGGACATCGAGACGCCTGATGAGGATGCGGCAGAGGTAGTCGGGGCGGTTAAGGGGTGTAACGTGTACTACGTAGTTCGCCTGCCTTTGCGTAGTGGTGAGGCGGTTACGCGTGATGCCG
Source organism: uncultured bacterium (assembly GCA_964012875.1). Lineage (GTDB taxonomy): Bacteria > Pseudomonadota > Gammaproteobacteria > CAXGUU01. The sequence goes on along the minus strand of CAXGUU010000166.1, from coordinate 419 downwards.
AGTAGATTCGCTTCGACATTGGCTACCTCGAGATGATTAAAATTGAAGGTTTGAAATTAATCCTCCACACTTTAGCGCTCGGCGGGTGCAGTCCGATCGCAGGAGTTTGGAAATCATTGGTGGGCATGCGGGCCGGTGGCTATCGCGAAGTGCGAATTGGCCCGCACCTTGGCTATGGCGCAGCGGGTATTGCAGGTTGGATTCCTGAAAAAGCACTACTCCGCGCCAGGTTTTCGCTGGTTGAACTTATCGAGGTAGATTCGTGAGCGAGGTTTCGGTCATTGGGTTGGGGCCGATGGGCGCAGCGATGGTACGAACGCTGCTGACTGCCGGTCATACAGTAAGCATTTGGAACCGCACCGTGAGCCGGGCCGAAGGTCTGCAGGCCGCGGGGGCGAGGAAAGCAGATTCGCCCGCCG
>CAXGUU010000165.1:0-7320 GCA_964012875.1 uncultured bacterium | reverse complement strand
CGTTCTGGTGGATGACCGAGGCGATACCGGTTGCGGCGACTGCACTACTGCCCCTGATCGCTTTTCCGCTGTTTGGCCTGATGCCGTTCAACGTGCTGTCGGCAAGCTACGCACATCCGCTGATTTTCCTATTTTTGGGTGGTTTCTTGGTTTCAATCGCAATTGAGAAGTGGTCGCTGCACAGTTGGGTTTCACGCCGCGTGATTACGCTGGCAGGCACCAATCCACGACACATTGTGGGTGCATTCGTGCTGGTTTCGGCGGTCGCTTCGATGTGGATCTCGAACACGGCGACAGCCATCATGATGTTGCCGATAGCAGTCGCAGTGATCGACACTGTTGAAGGCAGCGAGGGCGAGTCCGAACACACAGCTTTTGCAAATTGCCTCATGCTAGGGATTGCCTATGGCGCCTCCCTTGGTGGTACGGCAACCTTGATTGGGTCGCCGCCCAATTTGTTCGTTGCGTCTTACCTCCAGGAACACTTCGACCTGACGATCAGTTTTGCTCAGTGGATGCTGGTGGCCTCACCGGTCGTGGTTGTTATGTTGCCGTTGACCTGGGTTTTGTTGACGCGGTGGCTGATGCCACTGTCTGACATCAAGTCCAACGACGCGGTATTGGCGACGCCACCGAGGTGGCGCGATCTGCCGACGGCTGCACATCGCGTCGCCTTCATTTTTATGCTGTTGGTGTTAGCGTGGGTGATACGTCCCCATCTGGTCGGTATGCACTGGGGCGGGTGGAGGCCATTTGTATACCTGAATGACACCGTTATCGCGCTGGCGGCGGGTTTGTCATTGTTTGTCGTCTCAAGCGGCGAAGCTGACGATCGCCTGTTGACCTGGGCAGACGCCGCCCGCTTGCCGTTCGGCACCTTGATTCTGTTTGGCGGCGGGCTCGCGCTGGCAGCGACCATCGTGACCACGGGCGCGGACGAATTTATCGGCGCTCAGCTGAGCGCGCTGCGACAGGTTCCAAGTTGGGTCACTGTGCTGGCGGTCGTATCAGGTATCGTTTTTCTGACAGAGATGACCAGTAATACCGCAACAACCACGACTCTGGCGCCCATTCTGGCTGCGGCCGCGGCTTTCATGGCCTTCGACGTGTCCGCGCTGTTAATCATCACCGCGCTGGCCGCGAGCGCGGCTTTCATGATGCCGGTCGCAACACCGCCCAACGCTATCGTCTATGGCGGTGGTCGTCTCCCTATAGCAACGATGATCCGCTGCGGATTGGCTATGAATGTGCTGGCGATCGCGCTTATTACATGCATGGCACTGTGGTGGGTGCCGCGCATGGTGCCGAACTAGGTTGCGCCGAACATGCGGGTGAACAGCACGAATTCTGCCCTGACGACGGACACGGACGCGACGCCGCTGCCTGGGGATGCCTTGGTCGACGAACTCGCCGAATCCGTGAAGGGGGTTCTTGCAGCCGACCGAAAACGTCTACGGCGGCGTTTTAAACGTTACAAGAGTGATGTCAGGCGTCGACCCGCCGCCGATTCCAGACGCCGCGGAGAAATCCTGCTCGAGTCGATGAAACAATCGGCGGCGATCAAGGCGCGCCGGAAGGCGGCCCCGATTGTCATCGCCTATCCCGAAGCGCTACCCGTCAGTCAGCACGTTGACGCACTGAAACAACTGATTGAAGCGAACCAGGTTGTCGTGATCGGGGGGGCAACCGGCAGCGGGAAGTCAACGCAGCTGGCAAAGCTTTGCCTGGAGCTGGAGCGGGGTGTCGAACGGCAGATAGGGCATACGCAGCCGCGACGGATATCGGCCCGGGCAATCGCCGCTCGGATTGCCGCTGAAACGGCGACGAGTGTCGGTGAATGGATTGGTTACAACGTGCGTTTTGACGACCGGAGGGCGCCTCACTCACGGCTGATCCTGATGACCGACGGAATTTTGTTGAACGAAATCAATGACGACCCGCTGCTCGAAAAATACGACACCCTGATCATTGACGAGGTCCATGAACGGACACTCAATATTGACGTGATCCTGGGACACCTCAAGCGCATCCTTGTGCGTCGACGTGATCTGAAAGTCATCATCACATCGGCGACGCTTGATCTGGAGGTTATTACCCAGCACTTCGAAGGGTGTGCGACGTTCGAAATCGCCGGTCGGCAATATCCGGTGGAAACGCGCTACAGCCCGATTGACGAGCAGTACGAAGATCTCAGTTCGGCCGTTGCCGGCGCGATTCGCGAACTCGACGCTGAACCGCCGGGGGATGTGCTGGTCTTCCTCCCTGGCGAACGCGAAATTCAGGATGCCGCGAAAGCGCTGCAGCACAGCGATTTCGCTGATCTTGAAGTGCTGAAACTTTATTCGCGCCTCCCACAGCACCAGCAAGATCGCATCTTTCAACCACGGGGGCGAAAGCGCATCGTACTTACGACCAACGTTGCTGAAACGTCTTTGACCGTTCCGGGCATCCGCTACGTGGTCGACAGCGGTCTGGCGCGGATCAGTCGTTACAGCCTCAAGCGAAAACTCCAACAACTTGCGCCGGAGCCGATTAATCGTGCCAGTGCCAACCAGAGGCAGGGTCGGTGTGGCCGTACTGCGCCAGGGATCTGTATTCGCCTTTATGACGAAGCTGATTTTGATCGACGCAGGATAAGCGTCGAGCCGGAGGTGCTACGTACCAATCTTGCCGAAGTCATATTGAGACTGAAAGCGGTGGGCATCGAATCAATCGAAACCTTCCCATTTCCGGAGCCGCCGCAAAGCCGCGTTCTTAAAGACGGCTATAACGTATTGCACGAAATCGGCGCCATCGACGGCGAGCGTCGACTTACCGCGATTGGTCGTACTTTGAGTGCCTTGCCGATTGACCCTCGCCTCGGCCGGATTATTGTCGCAGCGATCGACCACGCCTGTGTTAAAGAGGTCCTCGTGATCGTCTCTGCGTTGAGTGTCTCGGACCCGCGGGATCGACCACGTGATGTTCGTGAACTCGCCGATCGCGTGCATAAGCGGTACGCCGATACGCGTTCGGATTTCATGTGGTTTGTGAACGCGTGGAACGATGTGCGTAAGCTAGCCGAACTGCCGCGTAACCGGCGGCAGCGAGCGTGCCGACGTCTGTTTCTTTCGGTGGCGCGGGTGTCGGAATGGGTGAGGGTACACGACGAACTGGCTGAGCGACTGCGGCAGGATGGAATTACGCTTAACGCCGAGGCGGCGACCTACAAACGAATTCATTGCGCGATTCTGAGCGGGTTCCCCACGCTGGTCGGCGAATGGCGTGACGACCGCTATCGAGGCTGTCGGGAGACCCAGTTTCTGGCCCATCCATCATCCGTTCTGCATCGGCTGAATCCGAAGTGGGTAGCTGCTGCCGAGGTGATCGATTCTGGTCGGCCTTACGCGCGCTTGGTCGCACGTATCGAACCACGTTGGATCACGGAAACCCTTGCGCACCTGATTCGTCGCGACTACAGCCCCGGGTTATGGGATGAACGGCGCGGTTGCGCGCGGGTCACTGAGGTGCAGAGACTGTTCGGCTTGATTATCAGCGCCGACAGACTGGTCGATCTTCAGCGGCTAGACGCAATGCAAGCGCGCGCGATCATGATCCGGGATGGACTGGTCGATTATCGCCTTGGACACATGCCATCATTTTTAACCAGGAATCTGCAAACGCTGACGCGACTTCGGCGGCTTGAGGCGCGAGTCAGACGCCGCGATATCGTTGTGAGTACCGATGAACTTTCAGCGTTCTACGATGGACGGATTCCAGGCGGAATATGTACGCGCAAGGGACTGCTCCGGTGGCTACGCGAGACACCTATGGCGCATGCGCTGCTCACCTTGTCCGAGCGCGATGCAACGGTTGAAAATCGCCCGGATGTTCCGGACTACCTCTTTCCCGACGCCATCGACATCGACGGTAACCGTTGTCTGCTCGATTATCGGTTTGAACCAGATCATCTAGAGGACGGCTTGACCGTTGCGGTGCCGTTGGTGCTGCTTCCACGCGTCAGAGCCGAGCACGTCGACCGCTTAGTGCCGGGTTTACTGCCCGAGAAAGTAGAAGCGCTGATGCGTGGCCTGCCGAAACAGCTACGAAGGAAGTTAACACCAATCGGTGATTTCAGCGTCGCCGTCACGGAAGCGATTGAATCGATGGCTGGCGAGTTGTGTGATGCCGTGTCCGCAGCGATAAAGAAAATTACCGCGGTGCATATTGAACCTGCCATCTTGCGGGCCGTTGCGCTGCCGATGCATCTGAATGCTATGGTTGCAGTTGTTGACGAGCAGGGAAATTGCCTTGGACGGGATCGAGAGGTGCCGCGACTACAGGAGAACCTTGGCCGGGAAGCCGCCGATGCGCTGTCTGGACTGTCGTGGGGTGTCGCCGATTTGTCGAGCAGACGCTGGGAATTCGGCGCACTTCCTGATCGCATCGAGCGCGACTGGCAAGGCGCGACCCTGGTCGCATTCTGCGGGCTCGCAGCCGAAGCGAAAAATGTTCGGCTCAAAGTGTTCGAGCAGTGCGATGAGGCACGCGATTCGCATCGCACTGCCGTCATTGAGCTACTGCTCAATCACGCTCAGCCAGAAATTCGAATGCTTACGCGGCTGGAACAGGACGATCCCATTCATCTTACTGCCGTGAGTTTCGGACATACCGAATCTGTCGCCGGCGTTTTTGTCCGGGCGTGGACGCGCCGCCTTGTCACCGGCGCCGGAGAAATTCGCAACGAACACGCTTTCGGGAAACTGCTCGATGCATTCAAAGCAGGCCTGTTGGCAGCGGTTGAATCGCGGCTTGCACGTTTTGAAACACTGCTGCGGCGAGCGTGGCAAGTTCATGAAGCCGTCCGTGACATCAATGCCGCCGTGTCCGAACGTATCATCGCTGACATAGACAGCCATCTCACGGCGTTGGTCGGGCCGCACGCACTCGCCGAAATCGACCAGAATCTGGCGCTCGAATTCGATCGTTATTTTCAGGCGCTTGAGCGCCGCGTTGAGCGAATCGCATCCAACCCGGGTAAAGATCTCGAAAAATTGACCGAAGTGGCAGCCTTGTGGAATGAATTCACCAAGCGTCGTGCCGCCATGGCTGCACCTGTTAGCCAGCATCTCCACGGACTGATCGAGGAATACCGGGTCGCCGTTTTCGCGCCGGAAATTCGCTCGCGTACGAAAATCGACATCGAGGGGCTGCACGCAAGCGTTTTCGCCGCACAAGAATATCCTGCCTCATGAGCGACCACGTCGTTATCTCTTCGGTGTTTCTGATTTTCAGCGCTGCCGCGGTGCTCGCAACCCTCGCTCTGTTCGCTCGCCAGGCGATGATCGTCGCTTACATTCTTGTCGGCGTGGTGCTCGGCCCGGCGGGATTGGGACTGGTCGACGACCAAGGATGGATCGAAGAAGTGTCGAACATCGGCATCATGTTTTTGCTTTACCTGTTGGGCTTGAATATGGAGCCGCAGCAATTGTGGAAGATGTTGGGTGAAGCGTTAGGCGTGACGCTGCTGAGTTGCGCGAGCTTTTTCCTGCTCGGTTTTGCCGTCGCGTCACTGTGGGGGCTGGTTTGGTCCGAGGCGATGCTGGTCGGTGCCTGCATGATGTTCTCGAGCACAATCATCGGGCTCAAGTTGCTGCCGACCACAGCCCTGCATCAAAAACACACAGGGCAGATGATGATTTCCGTGCTGCTGTTGCAGGATCTCATCGCAATTATCGTGCTGCTGATCATTCAGGGTTATGGTGCCGGAACCGACCCGCTTCAGGGGGTCGTTCAGCAGGTGCTCGCACTGCCGCTCCTGATTATGATCGCGTTCGTCCTGGAAAAAACTGTGATAGAGCGCCTCATCGCACATTTTGACCAGATCCAGGAGTACGTTTTTCTGCTTGTAATTGCCTGGTGTCTGGCGTTGGCCGAAGGTGCCTCGTGGCTCGGTTTGTCCCACGAGATTGGTGCGTTCATCGCCGGGGTTACGCTCGCGAGCTGTCCGGTTTCAATGTTTATCGCGGACAGCTTGCGACCGCTGCGTGACTTCTTCCTGGTTCTGTTTTTCTTCTCTTTTGGGGCTGCTTTCGAGATCGCGATGCTGGAGGAGGCACTGGTGCCGGCGGTGGCACTGGCGGCGCTGGTACTTGCAGTGAAACCGTATACATTTCGCTGGCTGTTTGTGCGTGCCGGGGAACGACGACGGCAGTCACAGGAGGTCGGAGTCCGTCTCGGGCAGGTCAGCGAGTTCAGCCTGCTGGTTGCGCTTATCGCGCTCGAAGTCGGTGTGCTGAGTGAGCGCGGGGGCTATCTCGTGCAGGTGACCACGATGCTGACTTTTATCGCCTCCAGCTACTTCATTGTGATGAGGTATCCGACACCGATCGCCGTGAGGGACAGCCTGCGCCGCGATTGAGCGATCAATCTGGGATGCCCCGGTACCTTCCGACTAGATTTAGGCGTGTGCTCCTGCCTTCGCAAGATTTCGGAACGGGAAAAATTTTACCCGCGATGCGATTTTCCAAAAAGATGCGGATGGCACGCCGAGGTCACTGTGAAGGCCAGGGGTGCGGGTGTCCAGGGATCACTGCTCATGTAGTCATTTGAAATGCTGCTGCATGCTTCTTCCTACGAGTTGTTGGCGATCTTTGCTGCCGCCCGTAACTACGCGTTTGTTCATGACGTTAATCATGCGATCAGCATCAATAACATCCTAGAAATATACAGCGCGTTGTACCGCTTGATCGAACCTGGTGTCGAATGGACGGATGTCGTGCTGACGCGCGTTAACAATATCGAGTCGCAGCTGGAAGAAACCATCAACCCCATCTTGATTGGTGGCTATAAGCTGGAAATTCGCTCAATTTACGAGAACAATCCAGCGTCACCTGAGAGTGTGACCAGTCGCCTGACCGCTAATCACGCCGCGATGCGAAATGTCGCTGGCGAAAACGCGATTACGATAGAACGCGACGCGATCGATCCCCTGACGTTCCCTGAGTGCGATGGCGTCAGCGCCGACGAGAAACGTCGGGCGATGTTTCAGGGCCTGAACCCGCCAGCCATTGCTGATCACTACATCAGGCAGATTATCTCGAGCGAAGAGCAGCAGCACTTTCGCGAAGCTCTGCCAGGCTTACGTTAGGGCCTGACAGTATCGTTCGAGCTTGGCGGTAAGCTGCGCGAGTCTTTTGGTTCGCCCCGGCCCGGTAGAAAATCGCAGCGCGTAGTAGTCCGATACGATCTCGGAAACCATAACGCCGGCCAGGGCCGGCGGTGCGTCGCGACGCAGATAAGCTGCAGTTGTTTCGCCAGTTTCTGCAACGTAGCCACGTT
>CAXGUU010000164.1:0-7324 GCA_964012875.1 uncultured bacterium | reverse complement strand
CCGGTGCATTCAACCGCTCTGCCACCTCTCCAAATTTGATTCTACCGGGCGATCGGGCGCCGCGATTGTAGCCGATGTCGTCGCTTTATTGGGCACAGGATGCTGACAGTTGCCTGCGCAGGCTCGCGGTTTCGGCAGTCGCGTGGCTAGCCAGCAAGTTACGGTTTGCGTGGTAGGACTTCTGTCCGTCCAGCGCGTTGCCTTTGGGCGTGTTGTATTCCAGAAACGCGTTGTCGTCATTCGAATCAAAATATTCGGCCGGCACCCCAAGGCTGTTCAGGAAATGGTCCGTATCTGCAGGAGCCAGCAGCAGATGCTCGGCAAGCGAGGCGGCACAACCGCCGTAAGCACCAATCGACTCGCGGAGCGCAGTCGCACTGTGCATAGCATTCGCATGTTCGACCGATGGCGTGGCGTTGATGTCGTTACTGGCAACAACAATACCCTGGGACCCAATCACGTAAACCCAAACGTAATCGAACTGGCGCCTCATCGAACCCAGTATGTAGTAGATGTCAATCGGCGAGGCATGGTGCAACTGCATCCATTGCTGCAAGACTCCGCCTGGCTTAAGACGCTTTTGCGCCAGCTCGTAGAAGTCGCTGCTGTAAAGCGATGCCGCGCCGGCAAACCAGATGGACGAAATTTCCATCGAAATCAGGTCATACGTATTCTCTGTCAGTAACAAAAAATTTCTACCGTCGGTGATATAGGCATCGACGTTTTCGGCCTCGGTCACACGATTATTGATAGCAGCGAAATATTCGTTCGCCAGTCTGAAAATATCGGCAGACAAATCGACAACGTCGAGCCGCGCAAAACCGGCATCGTGTAATACCCGCGACGTATTCCCGGTGCCGTAACCGATAACCAGCGCCGAATCGCGGGCGTCAGTGTGCAGCATGGGCGCCATGGCAAAACCCATTTGCGCAACCATTTCTCCGCCGACCGAATCGTTTCCCTGGAACTTGCCGTTGGTCAGCAAGGTGAGAACGCGCTGATTGCTGCCAAAGACATTTTCGTTAACGCTGGTCAGACCACCATCAAGGCTTTCGGCGTGGTCGACAACATGACCCCAGCGCTGCTCGGCGAAATAAACGTTGGCCCCGGTTGTCAGCACATCGTAATTCAGGGACGTCGGTTGCCCGATGAGTAGTACCAGCGTCAGGGCTGCGGCGCCGGCAAAACGCGGCCGAAAACGACCCGCAATCGCCGCCGCGTAGAGCGCAACGGCAAATGCCGTCGCAGCCAGGCACCACAAGCCCCGCTCCGAACCGACCAGCGGCAGCATGATGAACCCACCGACCACAACCCCGGCGATATTGCCAAGTGTATTCAGTGCAGAGGCGACGCCGAGCATGCGGATCTGTCGTTCGGGAAATCCATTGGCGACGCAATCTATTGCGACCGGAAAAATTGCGCCGATCAGAAATGCGGAGGGAATCATGGCAACACAACAAACTGTGCCGCGAATAAACTCGCGCGCTGTCCATTCATACGCCAGCGGGTAGTGACTGAACACTGAAAAATATTCAGCCAGTACGTTAATGTGCCGGAAACTGAGCAGGATCGTGACGCATAGGGCGAGTTCCAGCCAAGCGAGCAATTGCAATCCGCCGAAATGCCGCATTAGACGACGTGCCGTTTCTGCACCGCCTCCGAGACCGATAAGAAACGCAAACAGCATTAACGAAAAGGCGTAGGTGCTGTTCCCTGCCGCGACTGCCAGCAGATGGATGTAGTTGACTTCGAGTGCCAGTGTAATGAATCCGCCGATTAACAGGATAATCAGGGCCGCACGGCCTGCTCTTTGAGCGGTGGCATCCACCGCCGCCACCACCGCCGCTTTGGCGGTCTCGACGACATACGTGCCGCCGAGTCGCTTGTGCAGGTCCAGCGCCAGCCCGGCTACGAAGAGATTGGCCAGCACTGCGACCAGGGTTGTTCTGCCAACACCAAGGGCCGGCAGTATGAAATAGCCGGCCATCAACGCGCCGAGTGCCGCGCCAACCGTATTGGCCGCATAAAGCGCGCCGACCGAGACGCCGAAAGCAGCCTGTCGCTGCTCAAAAAAACGGGCCAGCAGCGGCAGCGTAATCCCCATCAGCACCGTCGGCACAATGAGGCACAGCGCGCCAAGGCCGAACCGGGTAAAAACCAGGCTCCGGGCATCGGGGGTCAGTCCCTGGCCAAAGCTGATGTAGATCGCCTGCACAAAGTCGAATATCTGCGGGCTAAGCGCGCAATAGATTGCGATTGCAAACTCGATGTACGCATACCAGAGAATCGGCCGGTTCGTTCGCGGTCCGATCAAACCGCCCACCCACGCACCCAGCGCAAGCCCGGCCATATAGGTCGCCAATACCGAATTGGTGGCGGTACTCATGCTGCCGAAGACGTAGGTCAGCTGTTTGGAAAACAGCACCTGGTAAATCAGCGCAGCCGCACCGGAGACGAGAAACAAACCATGAACCAGTATCGTTTCCCTGTTCGCACTGGCCGTCTGGGCGGTGGCGGCGAACAGCGGTTCGGGCTCGGGCGCTCGCGCGGACGCGTTGGCCGCATGGAGTTCGCGCATCCCAAACCAGCTCACCGCCACTGTGGCACCACTCAACAGCCACAACAGCAGCGGCCAATCGACCATCGTCGGAATCGCAAACCATAATGCAAACAACCAAAGCAGGTACATGGCCACACCGCGGCCCACCCATTTGGAACGACAACCGGTCCAAGGGAGATGCCTGCTGCAGACCGCCATACCGGCGACAATGAAGGGGAAGGCAACGATCAGGTCAACCAGGTAGTGGTGTCCTGTCGACAGCGTCGCGATGGCCGTTAACGCAACGAATGTCGCATACAGTATCCGTACCAAGGGTTGTCGCTCGTGCCAGGCCATCAGAACCAGTGCCAGCGCCCAGCCGAAATGCAGTGAGGGCATACCATTTCGCGCGGCAGGGACCGTCAGAGTCATGCCAACCCGCAGTTGCTCAAGTTCGGGTAACGCATGCGGAAACATGCCCGGGAATGCAAACTGCGGCCCCGAAACAGGGTACAGGTGGTAGCTCAGGCTGCCGAGAAATCCGGTGAGCACCATGACGTGCAATACAGACACGGGCGCTTCATGGCGACGCCCGACCTGTAATGTGAACAACAACACGATCGCTGCCCCGATCCAGTTGTAGGTCATTTCGACGATTGAACTGAGGGTCGGGGCAGCGCCGACCAGCAACGCGACGTCACGGCTGGGGACAAAACCGTAGGCAGCATCCAGCAGATAAACAGATTCGTCATAGGTCAGCGGCCGCGTCGTCACGCCAAAGGTCAACAGCTGAACAATCACGACGCTGTACAGCAAGGTCATCGCCATACCCCACAGCAGCCGGCGCACGACGACCTGGCGCCGGAGAGATACCCCCTTTGCCTGCCAAAGCATATGCACGATGCCAGCTAGCGCAGCGACGGCGAGCGTGTTATAGAAGAAAATCCCGGGAGCGCCGCCCGCGGTTCCGACGGTGGCAACGGCGCCCGCAAATACCAGCCCCGCGGCCAGACAAAATACCGGGCCACGCCAATGGACCGCAGATACTAGGTACATAATGAGCATCGGCGCCAGTGCCCGTCCCACCTCGGGAGCGCCTTGCGGCGACCAGCGGCCAAAAGTTCCCCACAGCTCAGCAATCGCGGAACGGCACAGACCGCTCAGGGCAACAACTTCGAGTGCCAAGAGTACGCCAGCCACACCAAGTGTCAGCGTTCGTTCGTTGGCAGCCGCCAGGCGACGTTCACCCATAATCCCTGGTTGTTCATCACGCACACCCATCATTTGAACCTATTTTTCGGATCTTTCAGGTTGTTGGCGTCACGTTTGCGGCCGAGAGGCAGTTATTCTCCACATGTTTCGGCGCGACGCATGAGAATCTATGTGCGATGTATAGACTTAATCACCGAATTTTCGTCGATTTTTTCCGATTCACCTTGAATTATCGGTGATCAACCCTATCATTCCCGTTAGAACTACGACCGTGAATGCGGTCAAATACTGAGACACCCGATAAAAAGGTTTAGGAGGATTACATCCATGCCTACTGGTATAGCTACAGCACGATCGGAAGCGACTGTTCTTTCAACTAACAAGCTCATCCGCAACACCTACACGTTGTTATCGATGACTTTGCTGTTCAGTGCACTGACCGCCTCAGTTTCAGTTTTTCTGGCCATGCCGCCAATCACCTACCTTGTGTCCGTCGGCGGCGCATTCCTGATGATGTGGCTGGTGCTGCCACGCACCGCCAATTCCGCAGCCGGACTCGGTGTTGTGTTCGCCATCACCGGACTGATGGGATTCGCCCTGGGACCGATGCTCAACATGTATTTGTCGCTCCCGAACGGGCCACAGATCGTCGCCACGGCCCTTGGCGGTACCGGCGTTATCTTCCTGGGACTTTCCGGGTACGCGCTGACGACCCGTAAGGACTTTAGCTTCATCGGCGGTTTCCTGTTCGTTGGCTTGCTGGTCGTGTTCGCTGCCGCCCTCGGCAACATCTTTTTCGCAATACCGGCGCTTTCGTTGGCCTTGTCCGCGGCCATCGTGATGTTGATGAGCGGCTTCATCCTGTATGACACGAGCCGTATGGTGCACGGTGGAATCAACAACTACATCATCGCTACCGTTCAACTTTACGTGAACATTTTCAACCTCTTCGTCAGCCTGCTGCACTTACTCGGCTTTGCGAGCGACGATTAGTCCAACAACAGCCGCACCGGAAACGGCCCCTCATGGGGCCGTTTCTTTATTTATATTGAAAATTCCGAGCGGCATCGCGCTGCAGGAATGCGACAGGAGGCCTGCCTGATGGAAATGGCAATGAAAATCGGCACCGCGGTGCTGCTGGGCATGATGATCATTCTGCTCCTGCCACGCGCTAAGGAAGCGATGCGCGAAAGCGCCGAAACAGAATCAAACTGGCCTGCCTTCATTCTGCCGATCGTCGCTGTCGGCGGATTCGTCGCACTGTTGATGTGGATCGTATGACGCTGCTGCCCGGGACGGCGTCTCCGGTTATCCCTGAGGTTCGAGTACCTCTGCACCACCCATGTAGGGTTTGAGTACTTCAGGCACCCGTACGCTACCGTCGCGCTCTTGGTAGTTCTCCAGAACGGAGATTAACGCTCGGCCGACCGCGACTCCTGAGCCGTTCAGCGTGTGCACCAGTTCCGGTTTGCCCGTCTCTGGATTGCGCCAGCGCGCCTTGATCCGTCGAGCCTGAAAATCAATAAAATTACTACACGAGGAGATCTCGCGGTAACACTGTTGCGCCGGCAGCCACACTTCCAGGTCGTAAGTCTTAGTCGCGGAGAAACCCAGATCTGCAGTACACAGGGTGACTGTGCGATACGGCAGCTCGAGCATTCGCAGTATCGTTTCCGCGTGCCCGGTCAGATCTTCGAGTACCGCGAACGAATCTTGCGGGCGGACCAGTTGTACCAGTTCGACTTTCTCGAACTGGTGCTGTCGAATCATGCCGCGCGTGTCCTTCCCGTATGAGCCCGCCTCACTTCTGAAGCACGGCGAGTGACAGACAAAGCGCAATGGCATTTCATCGTCCGCGATGATGCAATCCTGAGCCAGATTGGTCACCGGCACTTCGGCGGTCGGAATCAGGAAAAAACCCTGCTCCGGGATTTCGAACAGGTCTTCCTTGAATTTCGGCAACTGGCCGGTGCCCTGCATCGTCCGCTCGTTCACCAGGAATGGCACGTACACTTCGCGGTAGCCGTGCTCTTCGGTGTGCACGTTGAGCATGAACTGAACGAGCGCCCGTTGCATACGCGCCACCTGCCCGCCAAGTACCGCGAAACGGGCGCTCGCAAGTTTCGCCCCCGCTTCAAAATCGATACCGTCGAGTAACTCGCCGAGGTCTACGTGGTCGCGCGGTTCGAACTCGAACTGTGGCACCTCGCCCCAGCGTCGAACCTCAGCGTTGTCATCTTCACCCTCCCCCTCGGGGACTGATTCGTGCGGCAGATTCGGCAGGCCCAGCAGAAAAGTCTGGAGTTCTTCTCGCACCTCATCCAGTTCGACCTGACGCGCCCTCAGAGACTCACCAAGCTCCGCCACCGCTGCCTTCAGCGGTTCGATGTTCTCACCACTTGATTTCGCCTTGCCGATTTCCTTACTGCGACGGTTGCGCTCAGCCTGCAAACGCTCCGTTTCAGTTTGCAAGGTCTTGCGAGCCGCTTCCAGTCGCTCGATTGTAGACCTGTCCAGGATCATGCCACGGCGCTTGAGCCCGGCGGCGACATCGTCAAGGTAATTTCTGATGAGGTGGGGATCGAGCATGAGTATATGCCGTTGTTCAGGTCGGGAAACGCGCGAAAAACTGAGCTGCAGTGGGCAGCAGATACTTTATCAGACTCGTCGGTTTACAGTTGACGGGCCAAGATCAAACCCATCCAGCAAGCAAACAAACACAGGCCAACATTCAGGGTGATGTTTACCACTGCGCGCCCGAGCGCACCGGCTTCAAGCAGCTGCAGGGTCTCGATTGAAAACGTCGAAAATGTCGTTAGGGCACCGAGAAATCCAACGACGATCAACGCTCGCCAGACTGCATCGTCACCGGCACGTTCCATGGAATAGACGTACAGCACACCAATCAACAGCGAACCGCTGACGTTAACGAACAAGGTTCCAAACGGAAAGCCGCGACCAAAAGACGCTGCCGTCGCGTTTTGCAGGACAAACCTCAGGACCGCACCAGCAGCACCGCCAAGCGCGACCAGGATCAGCTGGTTCATGAGTCGCCTCCGCCGTTCGTGTCGCCCTTACGTCGCAGGCGAGCCAGCTTTTCACTGATCTGGATTTCCATGCCACGATTCACCGGTTCGTAGTAGATCTGCTCGCCCAGGCGGTCGGGGAAATAGCTTTGACCGGCAGCGAAACCATCGACCTCATCGTGATCATAGCGATACGATGCACCGTGGCCTTGTGCACGTGCCAGGGCCGTCGGGGCATTGCGGATGTGGACTGGCACCGGATCAGAACCGCCCCTCTTGACGGTCTCCACCGCACGGTTGAAAGCGGCATAGACGGCGTTGCTTTTCGGCGCGCAGGCGCAGTAGACCAAGGCCTGGGCAAGTGCCAGCTCGCCTTCCGGGGATCCCAGGCGTCGCCAAGCCTCCCACGCATCCATCACGATGCCTAGCGCCCGGGGATCTGCGTTGCCAACGTCCTCGCTGGCTATGCGCGCGACGCGACGCGCGATGTAGGTCGGATCGCAGCCGCCATCAAGCATACGGGCGAACCAGTAGAGTGCCGCGTCCG
>CAXGUU010000163.1:0-7330 GCA_964012875.1 uncultured bacterium | reverse complement strand
GTGGCCCCAAACGCTTCGCGGTTCATGTAACCCAACATCAGTACTTCGCCTGATTCAGCGTCTGTGGTCACACAGGGAATCAAGCCGTCGACATCGAATTTAGGTGCGAGGTCAATTCCCTCTTCGACCTGTTCAACCGATTCGCGGTCTGAAAATCGATTCGCTGCCACCGCGCCAGGTCCTGCTCAGCGCGCCTGCGCCGCAAATTGCGGATTGCCGATTGCGCCTAAGAATTCATGTCGCATATCGCGATCGTCACGAAAAGCACCCAGCATGCGACTCGTCACCATGCTGACCCCGGGATTGCGGATACCGCGCGTGGTCATGCACTGGTGCGCGGCTTCAATGACGACACCGACGCCGTGCGGCTGCAACACCTCCTGGATCGTATCGGCGATTTGGGCGGTTAAGGCTTCCTGTATCTGCATGCGTTTGGCGAACACCTCAACCAGGCGCGCCAGCTTTGAGATGCCGACAACGCGGCCGGCGGGCAAATAGGCAATATGTGCCTTGCCTAGAATGGGGACGATGTGATGTTCGCAATGCGATTCAAGCCGGATATCGCGTAACACGACCATCTCATCGTAATCAGTCGTGTCCTCGAATGTCCTGCCCAACAGCTGCACAGGATCTTCGTTGTACCCGGCAAAGAACTCCTCATAGGCACGAACAACGCGCTCCGGCGTCCCGGCCAGACCCTCGCGGTCGGGATCGTCGCCTGCCCATTCGATGAGGGTCCGTACCGCGGCTTCCGCCTCTGCCTGGCTCGGGCGTTTACGCGGAAATGCCTCCGTGGCCACTGTCTCTCTGGACCGATGTTCGGCCGTTGCTATATCCATATCGAGCTTCCTTCAGTTACCCGGTCCAGTGCGGATGCTTGGTACTATTCACGAATCACGGAATGTTATATTATAACGATCTTAACTGTTTTGTATCTCTGCTTTTCGTTGGTAAGTAAAAACCCGTGAGTCGTTCGCGCTATACGCCCAGCCACGCGTTGCTCTTGTCGTTCGTGCTCGTACTGAGCGCGTTCGGAGAAGCCGTTCACGCGGTTGATGCGGATTATCACGAAGCGAATGAAGTTTGTGTAGGCTGCGTAATCCCGACTTGGGATGAGACCCTCAAAGCTGATCTGCCAGCAGCGCATGCCGCGGTAGTCTTCGCCGCGCCCCCACGCGCCACGGTGCCTGCGAATCACCAGGTCTGGGCGGCATGCGCCCGGATTCGTGCACCGCCTGCGCTGACCCACTGACCTCGAGGCGCGTTCAACGCGCCCCTTTCAGCTTCCGATGTCAGGAGTTCGCCATGCGTTCACTACCCGTATTTCTACTTATTCCCCTCGTCAGTTCGATCAGTCCGGTCACGGCCGACGAAGCCAATCCTCACGATCCGTCACACGAGCACAAAGTGCCCGAGATCGTTGTCACCGCTGATCCCCTGGGCGACATTGATAGTCATTTCATCTCGCCGGTACGAGTACTGGACCAAGAGGATCTGAGAACGCGTTCCATGCGCTCGATTGGCGATACCGTGGCGGATGAACTCGGCGTCAACAGTAGCGACTTTGGCGCCTCGGTTGGTCGTCCGGTGATTCGAGGTCTCGGCGGCGGGCGCGTGCGGGTTCTGGAGAACGGGATCGGCAGCATGGACGTGTCGACCATAAGCGCCGACCACGCGGTCTCCACCGAGGTCATGTTCGCTGAACAGGTCGAGATTCTGCGCGGACCAGCAACCCTGCTCTACGGCAGCAGCGCCAGCGGCGGATTGGTGAATATCGTTCAAGACCGGATCGCGAAAACACTGCCGGACGAGGCTGAAGGCGGCCTCTATACGCACTACGACACCGCCAGCGACGGCTGGGTTGGTGGCTTCACAGCGGACGTCGCGCTCGGCGACGTCGTCGTGCTACACGCCGACGGGTTACGCCGGGACACCGATGATCTCGACATTCCGGGCTTCGCGGAAGTCACGCCTGAGGAAGGTGAACCTCGTGGCACCTTGGAGAACAGCAGCAGCGAGGCGGACAACTACAACGTCGGCGCGTCGGTCGTCGGCGACCGCGGCTATCTCGGTTTCAGCGTCGGTTATCTTGCCAATAACTTTGGTGTCCCCGGTTCGCACGGCCACCACGAAGAAGAGCACGACGACGAAGAAGAGGAAGAAGAGGAAGACCACGACGAAGAAGAAGGCCACGACGAGGAAGAAGGGATTCGGCTCGACGTCCTGCAGACGCGTTACGACATTGCCGGCGCTTACCGGCTCGAACGCGCGCGTATACAAGAAATTCGCACCCGTTGGGGCTACAACAATTACGAACATGTTGAAGGCGGCGGCGATGAGGCCGGCACCGAATTCACCAACGAGGAATGGGAGGGGCGCGTTGAAGTCGTGCTCGAGCCAATCGGAGACTGGGACTTTGTCCTCGGCGGACAATTTCGCGACCGTGAATTCTCCGCGGTTGGTGAGGAAGCATTTGTACCGCCTGCGACACAAGACAGTCAAGCGGGATTTGTTTATGGCAAAACGGATTTCGGCCGCGTCCATGTCGATCTAGGTCTGCGCTACGAGGAACAGGATGCGCTTCAGAAGCAAAGCGGCGCGCGCGCGAACCACAGTCTGCTCAGTGTCTCAGGCGGCGGCATCTATTCCTACATGCCGGGCTACGAGGTCGGAGTGTCGTACAACCGCTCCGAACGCGCGCCGACTATCGAGGAGTTGTTTACTACCGGTCCGCACTTCGCGACCAACACTTTTGAGTTCGGCGATGTGACCCTGGATGAAGAAGTCTCCAACAATGTCGACATCTTCTGGCGTAAAACCGAGGGTCGCTACCGCTTTGATCTGACGTTTTTCTACAACCACATCGATGACTTTATCTTTCTCGCTTCTAACGATCGCAATGGCGACGGGGTTGCCGACCGCGTTGAAGCGGATTTCGCTGAGACCGGTGAGATTGTCGACGAGGACGACGAGCTGCTACTGGTCAACCATTCTCAATCCGGAGCCGAGTTCTGGGGCTTTGAACTGGAAGGACGCATGAGTCTGTTCGATAACAACCATGGGCGCGCCGACCTGCGTCTGTGGACGGACTATGTCGATGGCGAGCTTGACGGTGGCGACGACGTACCGCGATTGCCGCCGCTGCGCTTTGGCGCCAACATCGATTACGGCCTCGGCCCCTGGTATGCGCGTTTCTCTGTCACCCGCGTGACTGACCGCGACAACCCGGGACGGCTGGAGACGGACACCGACGGCTACACCATGGTCAACATGGATCTCGGCTACGTAGTCAACAACGGTCAGTTTGGCGAGATCACACTGTTCGCCCGGGGGGTCAACCTCGCTGATGAAACTGCGCGCCGGCATACATCTTTCGTTAAGGATATCGCACCTCTACCTGGGGTATCGGGACTGGTGGGTGCGAGAGTGCGATTCTAAAGACAACAGCCCATTGCCGCGCGACGAGAGCATGATGTCGCGCGAGTACCACCTGGTGCTTGGAACACACAACGCAACACCGGGGTCCCTTCACGGGACCCCGGAACTCGTTTGTTCGACCGCGATGCGCCAGTAATCATGGCGCGTTGAACGGATGGTCAGCGCGATGCGATCTGATTTAAGTCTGGCAGCTTAGCTCCGAATACGCTGTTCGCAGCCCAGGCAACGAGACTGGGTTTTCTTCTATTCCCACTAGCAGGAGTGCCAAGACATGCAAACTAATGCGCTCGAAAAGCTACCCGTCACTGTTCTTTCAGGCTTTCTTGGCGCCGGCAAAACCACCGTACTGAGCCACATTCTCAATAACCGGGAAGGCAAGAAGGTAGCTGTGATAGTCAATGACATGAGCGAGATTAATATCGATTCAGCGATCGTCAAAAGTGAAGTGTCCCTCAATCACAGCGAAGAAAAACTCGTTGAAATGAGCAACGGCTGCATTTGCTGCACCCTGCGCGAAGATCTGCTGGAGGAAGTCAACAAGCTTGCCCTGGAAGGCCGTTTCGACTACCTCGTCATCGAATCCACCGGGATCTCCGAACCATTACCAGTAGCGGAAACGTTTACCTTCGCCGATGAAGAAGGCGTGTCACTTTCAGATGTCGCCGATCTAGACACCATGGTGACCGTGGTCGACGCCGTAAACTTCCTGAAGGACTACGACGAAGCGCTGGAGCTGAGGGAAACCGGAGAGTCGCTCGGCGAAGAAGATGAACGCAACGTCGCGGATTTGCTGGTCGATCAGGTCGAGTTTGCGGACGTCATTCTGATCAGTAAAACCGATCTCGCCAGCGACACCGACATCAAGCGGCTCACGGCGATTCTCAAGACCCTCAATACCAAGGCCCGGATCGTTCCGATTGTGAATGGGCAGGTTGAGATCGATACCGTCCTCAATACCGGCTTGTTTGATTTCGCCCAGGCGCAGCAAGCGCCCGGCTGGCTGAAGGAAATGCGTGGCGAACATGTTCCGGAGACCGAAGAATATGGCATTGCCAGCTTCAGTTATCTCGCCCGCAGGCCATTCCATCCGGAGAAGTTCTATCAATTCCTTCATGACACGGAAAAGTTCGGCAAGCTGATCCGATCGAAAGGTTATTTCTGGCTCGCAACCCGCCCACAGTATGCCTGCCAGTGGAGCCAGGCCGGCGGCATCGCACGCTATGGATTCGCGGGCCTGTTCTGGCGAGCCGTGCCGCAGGAAAACTGGCCTGATGACGAAGAATATCTCGCATCAATCAAAAGCCTGTGGGTCGAACCATTCGGCGACATGCGCCAAGAGCTTGTTTTCATCGGGCAGGAGCTCGACCAGCAAGGAATGATTCGTGCCCTAGATGATTGCCTGCTGGATGAAGAGGAAGTGGTGCGCGGCAGAGATTACTGGCAGACACTGCCCGACCCGTTTCCGGTGTGGAAGGAAATTGACGAATGAACGCGAACGCCGGTCAGGCGACGGTGTATCCGCCAGAATCAAGCGCTCCTGAAATCGTGCGACGCGCTGCGAAGGCCAACCGCCCGACCGTTCTCGCTGATGTTTACCGGGAAGACACCAATATTGCGATTTGGAGGAGAGAAATATCCGCCGACCTCAAAGAATCGGTCGACCACCTCATCAGTTCGAACCCCGCGTTTCATGCCGCGCTGACCACGACACCAAAGAATGCTCGCTCCAGTGTTCAGAGAGTACTTGGCGCCAATGGGTCATCCGCCTTGAGCGAAGATATGGCAAGCCTGACGGAGATGTTTTGCGATTTGTTCGACGTTGGTCGGGCGGGACTGCGGCTGGCGGTACTCGATCGCGCCATGTGCCCCAAGTTTCATGTCGACCGGGTGCCTTGTAGACTGGTGTGTACCTACCAGGGTGTCGCGACCGAATGGCTGCCGCACGCCGCGGTCGATCGCACCAAGCTGGGTCCACAGCCGAGTTGGACGTCGGACCTTAAAGCGGGCCTTTTTCGCCGTGAGAGCGACATTCAGCGACTCGATTGCGGCGATGTCGCATTGTTGAAAGGTGAGCTCTGGGAAGGCAACACGAACGCAGGATTAGTACATCGATCACCGGGTGTCGCAGCCGAAGCATGTCGATTGCTCTTCAGTCTCGATTTTTGTGATTGATCTCTCGGGGCGGTTCGCAGAATCAAATGTCTGCGGCAATCGGCCAGCGAGCTTTGAAATTGCGTCGTTTAGCGCGGGTCACCCACAGCATGGGTGCAGGAGAAAAGGGTCAGGGGCAGTCTTCAGCAGCCCCCTGGGCAACAACGAACCTGCGGTTTGAAACCCGGCGCGGTGCCAGCCGGGAGAAGCAGACTACCGCTGATTTCCAGCGGCTCACGCTGCGGACACCGGGACCTCAATAAAGCGATCGGCCCCGGTGGCGTCCGCGAACGCGGGTTCGACGCAAATATTGCCGAATTTCACTGTCATGTAGCGGTCGTAGTAGCGGCCCAGTTTGCGCTCGACCCGTTTGCGATCGTAAGCAGGCAAGGCGTGCAGAGCCATTCCGCGCGGTGTGGCCACCACTTTGCCATCACTTACGACCTGTTCGCCTGACTTAAACACCGCGTGAGCCTTTGAGAACATGGCACCGATGTTGGCGCGCGGTTTGTAGACCGCGACGTCAGCCACGCAGCCGGGCGCGAGGCTGCCTCGATCGTGCAGTCCCATCAGGCGCGCTGCCGCACTCCGCGTCATCACGGCGATTTCCCGCAGCGAATATTCGCGCTTCAGGTCCGGCAGTAATGTCATTGCCAGTGCTTCCTGGTTAACCTCTGCCATCACTTTTGCGCGGTAATCGGCACTCATGAGCAAATGGAACAGTTCAGGGTAGCGCGTGAAGGGGGCACCGTTCGGATGGTCGGTCGTGAAAAAGATGCGCCCCGGATCATCGGCCAGCAGGAACAGCTCCAGGCCAATCGCCCACTGCAGTGTATTGACGAAGTTGCGCTTGCGAAATTCGTAAGGCACGACGCCGACGCCGCCTTCACATTCGAGCTCGTTGTAAAGCCGCTTGCGAGGTTTTGCGACAACGCGGTTGTTGAACTGCGCGAGTAAATCGGACGAAATGGTCACCGTTTGTCCAAACAACACCTGGCCCACATCCATGGTGATGTTGGGGTGCTTGTGCCAGGCATCAATCAGGCGCGAAGCGGCCGACGAGAATTCATGTGTTCCCTCGCGACCGTAGGCATAGAACTGGACGTGCGCCAGATGCATGGGCATGCCTTCAGCCGCCTCGATGGTCTCCAGCACCGTATCGATGCCCTGCCCTGCGACACCCAGATTATTGCAATGGACATGCAGCGGATGCTGAACGCCCAGACTCACCACCGCGCGTTGCAATGCCTGCACGATGCGGCGCGAACTCACGGCGTAACTCGGAACCACGTCGTCAAAATTAAAGGTGTTGGCACCCTCTTTGAACGCCGCGACGCCGCCGGCGTTAATAACCTTCAGACCCAGGCAGCGGCTGGAATCGAGCGTCCAGGCGACATGATCATTGATCGCCCCCTGCGGCGCACGAGCGCGTAACAGGCGCAACAGATAGTCATCGTTGCCGAGGATGGCCAGTCCGGCGGTATCCAATATCGGGATGTCGGACATCTCCAGATGGGCGGCGATGGCATTACACGGCAGCACTGCTGGTTCGACCACGGTAGTGTAGCCCATGGTTGCATAGCGCACGCCGATACCCTTGGCGGTCCAGCCGCCGACATGTCCGCCGCTGCGCAGCAACCTGGCCCCATGCATACTGGCAGCAATTTGTAACTCAGGCATCAGCAGACGTGCGTTGTTGACGTTGCCGCCGGCGATATGCGAGTGAATGTCGACGGCGCCA
>CAXGUU010000162.1:0-7332 GCA_964012875.1 uncultured bacterium | reverse complement strand
AGCCTTCACCGCAGTGACCGGCCAATTCTCTATACCAAAAGCCCGCGCGACTTTGTCGAAGACGCGTGTCTCGGTAGTGCGGTTTTGTGGTGTACTCGAACCGTGTGCCTGGATGAAACTGTGCTCGCGCACGACGCGCTCGCCCAGCATTGCACGTGCACCGGCAACGGCTTTGGCCAGGGTTACGTAGTTGCCCGGGCCGGGGGCCGAGATTGATTTCTTGAAGCCATCGGCACTGACAAACACATTTGTTACGGCACCGTGAATCTCTGCGCCCAGTTCGAGCGCCAGGGCGTCGTCCATAAGGACAAAATACTGACCCGATTCGCCGAGGGTGAATCCGCAGTTGTCACCAAACGGTCGACTGGCGCGGCGATAGTCCGCCGTGTCGACGCCGTCGAGCTTGCACAGGTTTTCGTCAGTCGCGAGCGCGCTCATGGCGGCATACCCTTCGATGACTTCCGGCACCAGCGGTGCTTCGGCGTTGCCGACCACGCAGACCCGGCGCCGGCCGGACTGGATGTCTTCGACGGCGAGTCGGAGATTGTAGAGGAATGTCGCGCAGGCGCCGGCATTGGCACCGGTGACGCCTACGCTGCCCAACACGTAGGCGTTGACGAAGTCGGCCGGCATGGTGTTAAGCCCGAGTGGCAGTTGTTTCGAGCTGACCCGGCTGCCCCGCAAACGTGCCTGTAACATTCCGCCTGTGCCGTTGGCGTCAAGTTGGGCCATGGCGCTTGCTGCGTAGACGGCGATCTCGTCCGCATGCACGCGATCGAGAATCACCGGCCAGTCAATGCCGGTAGAACGCACCGCATCCGAGGCGCCTATGATCGCGAGCTGCAGCCCGCGCGGATGAAATCGTGAGTTATACAGCGTCGCCGGATCGAAGCCGCTGGGAAGCTGCCCGCCCGATTGAACGGCAAGACGGCGGGTTGTTTCGACCGCGATCGGACATCCGGGGTCTACTTCGATTCGAGCCAGATCGCCCTCGGTTCCGATACAACGCCAGCCGGCGGGCAGGGTACTTGGAAGGGCGCGGGTTTCTACGGTCAGACTGGTACCGGTGTTACCGTTTGTCGCTGTTTTGAGCAGGGCGTTGCCGCTGACATGATCGGGGTCGAACCGACACGGTTCCAGCCGCCGTATCAGGGTCGAATCGAGCACCTGTTGTACAAGCGCCGCGTAGCCCTGGTCATCGACAGTTTGCCCGCCAGCATCGACCAGTTTTCCATCACGCAGATACGCCGCGCCCATGAGCGCCGCGATCGAAATTACAGTGGTTCGCCGCTGCTCCTGGTTCAGGGATTCGAAGATCGTGCGTCGATACGCGTGGTGGAAAGATGAACGTCCGGCGGGACCTACGCCCCCGAACCCCGTGATGACCGGCAATGGCAACATCTGGTGGCACTCCAAAGCAGCGGAGCACGATTGTAGGAGCATATCCGTCGGTGTTATGTGAAAATAACGACAATTCATAAGGCTTATGCGTCAAACAATATGCCACACCTGAGGTCGGGAGGATTATGAGGACGGTACAGCCCGGAACACCCAAAATCGCGTTCCTGCTAGTGCCGGGCATGCTGGCGACCAGCACGGTCCTGCCCTACGAAATGTGGCTCGCGGCCAATGATTTCAGGCGAGCACGCGAGCGCGGCGCCAGCCTGTGCCAGCCAATGCTCGTCGGGACAGCACTGTCGGAGACCGCCTACGGGCGCTTGCCAATACGGGCAGAACAGGACCTAGCGGCCTGTCCCGAGGTCGATCTCATTTACATACCGGCGCTGTGGCGCAACCCGCGCGCGACTATTCAGCGGACCGGCGCGCGACTATCGCCGTGGCTGCGCGCGCGCTACGACCGCGGGCAGCATATCGCTGCGGTCAGCACCGGTGTCAGCTTGCTGGCCGAGTCAGGGCTGCTCAATGGCCGTGCGGCGACGACTCATTGGTTCAATTTTCAGCAGTTCAGCCGCAGCTTCCCCGACGTCGAACTCAAGCGGGAGTTTTTTATTACCCAGTCCGGATCTTTGTACTGCGCGGCCAGCATCAACTCTCTGGCTGATATTACTGTCCATTTGATTGAACGATTTTTTGACCGCGCAACCGCGCAGCATGTTGAAAGAAATTTTTCGCACGAAATCAGGCGCACCTACGCTGAGTACAGTTACCTTGACGGCGGTTCTACTGCGCTGCACGACGAAATCGTTGTCGAAGCGCAAATGTGGATCGCGGCGAATCTCGCCTCGCATGCCAGCAACGAAGACCTTGCCGGCCGACTGGGCGTATCCGGGCGCACGCTTGAGCGGCGGTTCCGCCGCGCGCAGGGCGAGTCGATCAGAAATTACTGGCAGCGTCAGCGCATCTTGCTGGCCAAAGAACTACTGGAGGCAACGAACCTCAACGTCGGCGATATTGCCTGGCGCGTGGGCTATACCGACGCTGGTTATTTTGCGCGGGTATTTCAGCGGGAACTGAATGTTTCGCCGTTTGGCTACCGCCAGACCGTCCGGGCAAAACTGTTCAGCCCTCCGAATAAGGTCGATGTCACTTCGCTTGACACCCAAGCCTAAGATAAACAATTTTTTAAATTCAATTGCTTAGATTGTCGCCCTCGTGAGCATTGTGGGCGCAGCCGCCGCTGAAATATCCGTGAACTTTACACGCGGCATTCGCAATTATTATGTAAGTAATTGAGTTATATATAAAGATATTGTGGCGTCGACCTTCCTCCGAATTTCCCGTACCGGTTCCATTGCCGCCATCCGGTTGCCGCTTCGCTGCCACGTTTGTGCTGGCTGGCGGGCGTCACCAGCTGCATGCCGGCTGCGGTGGGTTCGCCGGAAAGCGCCTTCAGGTCATATTTTGCATGGCCTTCGGCCATTGGCCCGCCACCGCGGTGGGGTATTTTTTTTCGATCGCTGCGCGCTACCATGCCGCCCTCGCAAACTCAGGAAAGTCGATGTCTGGTCCCAAATATCCGGCGTTTGACACCGTTGCGCTCCATGCTGGTCAACCGCCCGAGGCGCACACCGGTGCGCGCGCAATGCCCATATACCAATCGGTGTCGTTCGTCTTTCACGATGATGACGAGGCAGCCTCGCGTTTTGATATCGCCCGTTCTGGTTACGTCTATTCGCGTATTGCGAACCCGACGGTCGCGGCGCTCGAGGAACGACTGTCGATGCTGGACGATGGCGTTGGCGCGGTAGCAACCGCGAGCGGCATGGCAGCATTGCATATCGCATTCATCACCTTGTGTGGGGCCGGCAGCCACATTGTTGCATCACGCTCGCTTTATGGTGGCACGCACAATCTGCTTCAGTACACGCTGCCCCGGTTCGGCATAAACACCACGTTCGTAGACCCTCGCGATCCAGCTGCTTTTGCCGCGGCCGTGCGTCCGGAAACGAAGCTGATGTTTGTCGAGACCATCGGCAATCCTTCAACTGAGGTTGCGGATATTCCGACACTCGCCGCCTGCGCCCATGACGCCGGCCTGCCGCTCTTTGTCGATGCGACCCTGACCACGCCCTACCTCATGCAACCACTTAAACTTGGCGCCGACGTCGTGGTCCACTCTCTGACCAAGTTCATCGGCGGCCATGGCACCACCTTGGGTGGCGTGGTCATCGACGGCGGCCGCTTTGACTGGCTTGCATACCCCGACCGATTCGAAACCCTGACGCAACCCTACGTCGCCTATCACGGCCTGAATTTCGCGGAGGAATTCGGTCCGGCTGCATTCGCAGTACGGGCCCGGCGTGAGGGTCTGCGGGACTTTGGCGGCGCTTTGAGTCCCAGCAGTGCATTCAATTTGTTGCAGGGCGTTGAGACCTTATCGCTGCGCATGGAACGCCATGTGGAGAATGCGCTCGCCGTGGCCGAATTTCTGGACGGTCAGGAGGCGGTGCTGAAGGTCAATCATCCTGGTTTACGGAGCCACCCGGATCATGCGCTCGCACAAAAACTGTTGCCGCGCGGTGCAGGTGCGGTGTTCAGTTTTGAGATCAGAGGTGGGCGTGATGCCGGCCGCAAGCTGGTCGAATCTCTGGGCTTGTTTTCCCACCTCGCAAATGTTGGTGATGCCAAGTCGTTGGTCATTCATCCTGCTTCAACGACACACAGCCGTATGGACGATGAAGATTTAGCCGCGGCCGGTGTGTCGCCCGGACTTATCCGCCTGTCAGTTGGCCTGGAAGCGCTCTCGGATTTGACCGACGATCTCAAGCGCGCGCTATACCGTTCGCAGAAATAGGACGAGTGGATGTATTTCGAACTCAGACAAGCGCGTTGCTATGCTTTCGGGCAGGTGACCGACCCAACCCAACCGACTATTATTTTCGTTCATGGTGCGGCAATGGACCACAGCGTGTGGGTGTATCACGCACGCTATTTCCGTTTTCATGGCGCCAATGTGCTCGCACTCGATCTGCCGCGTCACGGGCGCGCTAAGGGCGAATCGTTAACGTCGATTGAGGCGATGGCTGAGTGGGTCATCGAGGTTATCGATCATCTCGGTTTGGAGCATGTATCCCTGTGCGGGCACAGCATGGGAGGCCTTGTTGCGCTTGAGGCCGCGTCGCGCCTGGGCGACAGGGCAGAACGGGTGGCCTTGCTGGGTGTTGCTTTTCCGATGGCGGTCAGCGACGTTTTACTTGACGCCGCGCGCGCGAACGAGCGCAGCGCCGTCGACATGATGACGATTTGGGGCCATGGCACGCGCGCGCAACTGGGTGGCAACGCAGTTGCCGGAATCAGCGTCATGGCCAGTGCTGAACGATTGCTCGAACGCGCCGAACCGGGCCTTATGTTTAACGATCTGAATGCCTGCAACGAGTACCAGGGCGGCGCCGAAGCGGCTGCCAGAATCAGCGCCAAAACGACGTTTATCTGCGGCGAAGAGGACAAGATGACACCCGCCAGGGCTGCTCAGAAACTCGCGCAGAACTGCCGCGATGGCGCCGTCGAACTGGTTCGGTCGAGTGGACACATACTGATGAGCGAACAGCCTGAAATGACACACCAGGCGCTGGTGCGCGCATTGCTCTGATTGCGAGCGGCAGCCGTTCATGGCGCGATAGAGACCGCGCGGCGGAAGTGCATATGGTATTTACACCGCCATGACTTTTGCGACACCACACCACACCACAACACAACTCGTGGTTTCTGATGCTTGAGTTCGATACCGAAACGGAGTTTGCCGACTATTTAAGCGCCGCGCTGATATTGGCGACGTTTGCGACATTCGCCGCTGAAAACCTGATGCACTATCCCATCGCCCTGATGTCGCTGCTGGGCGTCGCGGGCCTGATCAGAGCGTCACGATGGCGACGCAACCCGGGCGTCAGGTTGGTGTCGGTATTGTTTGCCTGCATTTGGCTACCCATGGCGGTAGCGCAGTTTGACGCCGCCAATTTTGAGCGCAGCCTGAAGACAACCGTGCTGTACCTACATTTTTTGCCGGCCGCCTGTTTCGTGGTTGTGGTCTGTGGCCGCGAACAGGTCTTGCGTCTGGTGACTACCGGCATAGCCGTTCTCCTGCTGTTTGTTGTATTCGACGCTTTCGCCCAGCTGATTTGGCGGGTTGATCTTTTCGGTTATCCCTACGATGGCAACATTCTCATGGGTTTGTTCTACCCCAAACAAAGAATGGGACTGTTTCTCGGCGTATTTGCGCCCTTGTTCTTCCATGTCATCGGCGCCTGGAGTCGACGCTATCCGGCGGTATGGCTCGTCCTACTGCCCACCATCATCGTCACACTGATGTCTCTGAAGCGCAGCGGTTGGGCGATGTTGCTCATTGGATTCGTCGTCTACATAGCGCTCAGGTGGCGACGTTCGATGGCGATATTCACAGCTGCGAACGGTTTCAGGGCGCTCGTGCTGATCATCGCACTGGGACTGATGCTGGGATTGCATCCGCGACTACAGCAGCAGGTTCAGCGGACAGTCGGCATTTTCAGCTCAGACGTCAGCCAGATTGATCGCGCAACATCGTACCGGGTGACCCTGTGGCGTACCGGTTTGCAAATTGTTGCCGATAACCCGGTGAATGGCATCGGACCGCGGGGATTTCGCAACGTGTACAACGATTATGCGTCCGCCGACGATTTTTGGGTCGCCCGTGGTACGCAGGGGCAGACGCATCCTCACCTGCTGATTATGGAAGTCGCTGTCGAGACTGGAGTGATCGGGGTCCTTGGTTTGCTGATATTTCTGTGGCTGCTGTGGCGGCACCTGTGGCAGCAAGCCAGTGCGGGGATGCCCTTGTGGTTACTGGTCGCGGCAGTCGCCTGGTTTCCGCTTAATATGCATCTCGCATTTTATGGCTCCTATTGGACCAGCTTTGTGTGGATGCTGATCGCAATTGGCGTGGCGGAATCCCTGATGCAACCACTGCAGAGGGACCCACGGTCTTCGACCCCTGGACCTTAACGGGTTTTCTTTCGTCGCCGGGCTTTGTAGGTCGATTTGGTTTCGGCGAAGGTATCTTTCGACGACTCAATCCTGGGCCGGATAACGCCCCAGTCCAGCTGCTCGTCCTGCTCGTAGCGTTTACCGAGCTGCCATGCGATCTGCGCTTTGGCCAGTTCAAGGCCTAGATAAAACGCGTGCGGTGCATCGTCATCAACGTTGAGCGTCGGAAACAATTCGTAGGGGTCGTCGCTCACGCGCAAGCCGTCGCGGTTGTAAATATGCACGCCCGCTTCAGATACCTGGATGCGGAAGTTGGGATCGCGAACGTCTGCGGCGAACTGCTCGATTTCCTCGGGGCCATACGGAAAGGGGTGGCGGTCGTGCAGCACCATGAGGCATTCATCGAGGTGGCGCGGCGGTGTGTTGTCTTCACGGGCAGCGTACATTACCCGTCGCAGGCGATCGATTTCTCGGACCACCGTGCGGCAGTGGCCGCTGACTTCCGTCGTCAGTACGGCAGTGATATTCAGCTCTGATGCCACGCCCATCAGCACCGCGTTGACGCCAAGACTGTCGGCATGGGTGAGCTCCGACAGGTTGCCGATACCCAGCATGATTGCGATGTCGGGAAAGCGCGTGCGCAGCTCGCGGTAGCGCGCCACGGAGTCGGTAAACCCATAGTGGATCGGGTCAATGATGGGGTCAGCGTAGAACGCGCGACCGTCGCTGCTGATTCGATCGATTGCTCGCGCCAGGCTGTCCATGTCACGCGGGTCTTCACCAATCAGGACCGGCACACAGGTGTTGCCGTGGAGCAGGTCAAGACTCGACTCGCTAAGGGAAAAACAGTAGTCGGCACCGGCGTCGATCCCACGCCTTAATTCGTCGCGGTCGAGAGAGTCTATGCTGACGGCG
>CAXGUU010000161.1:0-7440 GCA_964012875.1 uncultured bacterium | reverse complement strand
TAAGCCCGGCCATGCCGGCACCGGCCGGCCTCCAGAGTGATTCGCCGCCGCAAGCAATCATGCCGGTTGCTGACGTCGCGCCGCTGGTGCGCTACGCCGCGCCGACAAACTTCTCCGGCCACCCGAGCCTGACCGTACCAAATGGCTTCACCGACAACGGTCTGCCGACCGCGATGCAATTCATCGCACGTCATGGTGATGAAGCCGCGGTCCTGCGCGCCGGTGCAGCCTACCAGGCGATGACCGACTGGCATCATCGCCGACCGCCGTTGTAAGGATGGAGCAATTCACGATGACCCGGGAATTATTTCGCGAGAATGCTTACCTCAAATCCTGCGATGCCGAAGTCGTTGGAGTCACTGCCAGCGGTGGAATCATACTGAGTGAAACCGTTTTCTACCCCGAAGGTGGCGGCCAGCCCGGTGATCGCGGCAGGCTCGTTTGGACAGGCGGCGAAGTCGCCGTCGTGGACACCAAGAAGTCCGATGACGGACAGCTGCTACACCTCACCGATGAAAGCGTAACCCTGCCTGCCGTCGGTACGCGCGTCGACGCCACGATCGATTGGGACTACCGCTACCGTCATATGCGCACGCACACATGTCTGCACCTGCTGTGCGCGCTGGTACCGCACGATGTCACTGGCGGTTCGATCAGCCAGGACAAGGGCCGCCTTGACTTCGACATGAGCGACACCGTCGATAAGCCGGCACTTGAACAGGCACTGAACAAGCTGATCGACGCCGATCACGAAGTCGGCTTTGAGTGGATATCGGATGAGGAAATGAGTGCCAACATGGATCTTGTTCGCACCATGTCGGTCAAACCGCCGATGAATCAGGGCAAAGTCCGACTGATTAGCGTCAAGGAGATTGATCTTCAGCCCTGCGGCGGCACTCACGTCGCCCGGACTTCAGAAATCGGCCGCGTTCGAATCGGCAAAGTTGAGAAAAAAGGCAAACAAAACCGCCGCATCAACATCCATCTGGATGACCAGTAGCGACTGTAAAAAAGTACCGGGGAAGCCTCGATGAAACTAGAGTATCTTTGTGACTACACAGCCAACTTCCAGACACCGACCAGCATGGGGCAAGGCCCACTGGGTGAACGCATCGTCGCCGATTTGACCGGAGGACGTTTCGAAGGACCGCGTTTGAACGGTAAAGTTCGCGCCAGCGGGGCAGACTGGGCTTTGATCGGGCCAGATGGCAACCTGCGACTTGATGTGCGGGCTGTTTTTGAGTGCGACGACGGGGCATCCATATACGTCACCTACCGGGCACGCATGGAAGCGACGGAAGCAATCCAGCAGGTCCTCGCCGGTGGCGGTGAAACCAACTTCGGAGACAACTACTTCGTCTCCCAGTTGCAGTTTGAAACTGGTGACGAGCGCTACCTGTGGCTGAACAACCTGATGGCTGTGGGTGAAGGTAAGCTCAAGCCAAATGAAGTGACTTATCGTTGTTATGCCGTCGTTCCTGACGGTGCCTAGGAGCGATCTCAGTAACCACGCTTGAGTTCGACCGCCCGCCACAGATACCAGCTGGCAACACTCCGGTAGGGTCGCCAGCGCTCGGCATAGCTCATCAGTTTTTTGCGCTCTGTTTCGCCTTTGCGTCGCATGATCACCGCATGCCCCTGGCGCAGACCCAGATCATCGATCGCCATCACATCACCGCGACCGAGGCGAAACATCAGCATCATCTCCACCGTCCAGCGGCCAATCCCGCGCACCGCGGTCAGTCGCTCGATAATTGCTTCGTCGTCGAGCTTTCGCAGCGCCGCGAGTCCGGAAATTTCCCCCGCGAGACTTCGCGCGGACAAATCCTGCAGCGCCAACATCTTGTTTTTTGACAGGCCGGCACCGCGCAAATCGACTGCGCTTGCTGCCATGATGTTGGTTGCGGTCAACGCTTTTTCACCGCCGCCCAGCACATCGCAGACCCGGCCAAAAATCGTGCCCGCCGCTTTACCGCTCAGTTGCTGGTAGACGATCGCCCGCGCCAGCGCGACGAAAATACTGCTGGTGTGGCGAAGTTCGATTTTCGGTGGGCCAACTGCATCCATCACCGCTGCCAATTTAGGATCGGCGGCTCGTAAGTGATGGTAGGCCTTGAAGGGGTCATAGTCGAAACCCGCCAGGTGAACACCATCCACGCCCTCAGTGCGCAGCATGAAGGCCTTAGTCGCGGCGCCGCCGGCGGCAGTGAAGCCCCCCGTCCGTATGCCGCTGGCGAGCACCCGATGGCAGGGGACGAGGATCGGGAACGGATTTGCACCCATGGCCTGACCGATGGCCCGCGCGCCTTTCGGATTGCCAACCCGCCCGGCCAACTCGCCGTAGGACATCGTCTGGCCAGGGCCGATCTCACGGGCGGCATGATACACCGCACGCCGGAAGGGCGTGACCCTGTCGAGGTCAAGTTCGACGCTGGCAAAGTCGCGCGCCCGGCCGTTCAACAGATGCTGAATGTCGTCGCGCGCACGCCGCGCCGCGCCGCGTGGATCGGTTTGGCTGTAGTCAGGAAAACGGGCGGCCATTTTTTCCCGGGTTCGAGCGGGGGTGAATTCGGGTAGCTGTACGCCTGAAATCCGGCTGTCCGACCACGCGAGACCAACCGCACCGATGGGTGAATCGAACACTGTCCAGCCCTGCTTGCTCACCTGACCCACCTCCGTTTGCCATTCGGTCCAGTGTAACCAAATCGATGCGACTCGCTCTCAGGCACCAGCACGCGGTGAATGAAAGTACACTTAGGGCATTTATCCAAACGAGGAATCATAATTGCTTTACCAACTCGATGACCGGCGGGTGGTTGCCGAAGGCGATTATTTTGTTGCCGACAGCGCGAGCGTAATCGGCTGTGTGTTGCTAAAGAATGATGCGAGCGTATGGTTCGGCGCGACCGTCCGCGGCGATATCGAACCAATCACCATCGGCGAAGGATCGAACGTGCAGGATTGCGCCATTCTGCACACCGATCTGGGACATCCGCTGACGATTGGCCGTGGCTGCACGGTCGGCCACAAGGTCATGCTCCACGGTTGCACCATTGGTGACAACAGCCTCATCGGCATCAATGCCGTGGTGCTGAACGGCGCGAAAATCGGCAAGAACTGTTTGATCGGCGCTGGCGCCCTGATTCCCGAAGGCAAGGAAATTCCCGACGGCAGCCTCGTCATTGGCGCACCTGGCAAGGTCAAGCGCGAATTGAATGCCGAACAGATAGCTGCGCTGACGGCTTCAGCCATACGCTACGTCAACAACTTCAAGCGCTACAAAGCCGGTCTGACTGTACAAGCCTCTGCAGACTCTGGGCCCGGGTAACAGCCCATGTCGGCATTACATGATACGGCGCGACGCTTCGGTGAAGAGGTCATCGCACCGAACGCCGAAGCCTGGAACACGGCGGGGTCCGTACCACGATCGTATTTCGCTCAAGCCGGAACCGCGGGCCTGTGCGGTCTGCTGGTCCCGACAGCGCTGGGTGGTGCAGGTGCGTCGATTCGATCGTTTGGTGAAGTACTCGAAATTCTGTCGCGCCATTGCCTGGCATCAACGTTTGCCCTGGTCGTGCATAATAATCTTGCCAACGCCATCGCCCGCCATGGCAACGATGAGCAGCGCGAGCACTACCTCACCGCCATGCTGGCCGGCTACAGCGTCGGTGCATTTCTGCTCACCGAACCGATGGCGGGTAGCGATGTGGCAGCGATCAAAACCAGGGCTGTCCGCGGCGAACATGGCTGGACGCTGACCGGGTCCAAGGCCTGGGTGAGCAATGCGCAGAATGCCGACCTGCTTGCGGTATACGCCGATGCCGAGCGTGGCGCACAAAGCGGCATGGCTTCATTCCTGGTCGACGCGGGCATGCCCGGTGTTGACGTGGGGGCACCCTACGCGCTCTTCGGCGGTCATGCCCTGGGAGCTGCTGAAGTCAGTCTCGACCAATGCACGGTCGCACCGGGCGCCATGATGGCGGCACCGGGCGAAGGACTGCGGGCGGCCTTGCGCGGTATCGATCTTGCGCGCATTGCAGTCGGCGCCATGTGCTGCGGGGTGATGGCGAGCGCGCTCGGTGAGGCCCTCGCGTACACCAACGAGCGCCGCGCTTTTGGCCAGCGACTTCGAAATTTTCAGGGGCTTGAATGGAAATTGGCCGATTGCGCGACCGACCTGGAAGCCGCGCGCGCCCTGACCTACCGGGCCGCTGACCAGGTCGATCAAGGCGAGGATGCGAGTCTCGTCGCCGCGCACGCCAAGAAGTTCGCCGCCGACGTGGCGTTCAGACGCGTTGCCGATTGTATGCAGGCCCTGGGGGCCAACGGCCTTATGCGTTCACGGCCGTTGGCCAGGCATCTGGAGGCGGCAAAGATCGCGCAGTACGTTGACGGTACCAGCGAAATTCAGAATGTCGTGATTTCGCGCCGGCTCGATGCCGCCTATGGCAATCCTCAGTCGGCGTAGCGCTGAATAATCTGTTTTCCGAGCGCCATCATGTGCACCTGGTCAGGTCCGTCCGCCTGGCGACACCAGCGCGCGTAGTTAAACGCTTCGGCCATGAAGTAGTCGCCCGTCAGTCCGCCGGCGCCATGAATCTGCATGCACCGATCGATGACCTGCTGTGCCATTAAGGGCACCGTAATCTTGCTGGCCGCGATGAAGTCTCGTGCATCTTTGGCACCGACCTCATCCATGCGCGCAGCTGTTTTAAGAGTCAGCAGCCGCGCCTGCTCGATCTCCGAAAAGCACTTGGCGATGTCTTCGCGGATCGATTGATGCTGGGACAGGGTTTTGCCAAAAGTCGAACGCGACATCGCGCGCTTACAGGCGAGTTCCAGTGCGCGCTGGGCACTCCCGATCAGGCGCATGCAATGGTGAATACGACCCGGGCCGAGGCGGCCCTGCGCGATTTCGAAACCACGGCCTTCGCCAAGCAGCATGTTCTCCGCCGGCACCCGTACATCCTCGAACAGCACTTCGGCGTGGCCCTGCGGCGCGTCGTCATAGCCAAGCGTTGTCAGCGGTCGCGTGATCGTAATCCCAGGCGTGTCTTTAGGCACCAGGATTTGCGATTGCTGCAGGTGCCGGTTGGGATTGTCAGGATCGGACTTACCCATGACAATAAAAATTTTCGTGCGCGCGTACATGGCATTGGTGATGAACCACTTACGACCGTTGATCACGTATTCATCACCGTCGCGCAATATAGAGGTCTGAACATTGGTAGCGTCGCTTGAGGCGACGTCTGGCTCGGTCATTACGAATGAAGAACGAATTTCGCCAGCGAGCAGTGGCTCCAACCATTCTTTCTTCTGTGCGTCAGTGCCGTACTTCATGAAAACTTCCATGTTGCCGGTATCTGGCGCATTGCAGTTGAACACCTCGGGGCTCCACAGCACGCGCCCCATCACCTCGGCCAGGGGAGCGTAATCCGCGTTGCTCAGGCCACCATGGTCTTTAGGTACAAAAAGATTCCACAAACCCTCGTCCCGGGCCTTGACCTTGAGCTCCTCCATCAAAGGCACGGCGTCAAAGCGGCTTGGGAGGCTGTTCAGCTCTTCGTGATAGCGCGTTTCATTGGGGTAGACGTGGTTTGCCATGAACGCCTCAAGTCGTTCCCTGAGTGCGTAGGCAGATTCGGTGATGTTCGCGTGCATCGTGTGATTCCGGAGTGTCGTAAAAATTAGTGAAGCGCGGGATTCTATCGCTTCTGTAGAGATACATGCGGCAGGGTTTCGCGCTGCTGGCCGGAAACACAGGCTCCCGTTAGATATGATGCGGAACCATGCACCGGATGCTAAGCCTGCTAGTCCTCATATTCGCCGGCGAAATGATCTTCTGTCTGCCGTTTCACCTGCCGCGCTATTTCCGGCCGAGCTTCCTGGAAACGTTCTCACTGAGCAATGCCGCCCTCGGCGATGCTTTTGCGATTTACGGCATTACCGCCATGCTGGCCTACTTTCCCGGCGGCATGGTGGCGGACCGCCTGCCGCCAAGAACCCTGATGACAACATCACTGCTTGCGACCGCGGCGGGTGGACTTTACCTGTACACGCTGCCATCTGCCTTTGGTCTTGCGATTATTTACGGCTATTGGGGTGTCACCACCATCCTCCTGTTCTGGGCCGCGATGATTCGCGCAACCCGGCAATGGGGTGGCGAGAGCGCACAGGGTAAGGCCTTCGGCATTCTCGATGGCGGCCGCGGACTGGCAGCGGCGGCGTGCGCAAGTCTTGCTGTCGTCGCGTTCTCATCCCTGGTTCCCGATGCCGAGCCCATCACAACCGGCGCACGCGAGCAGGCGATGCGCGCGGTCATCGGGTTCTACCTGGGTGCAACAGTGCTCGCGGCGCTGGGCGTGTGGCTGTTTCTTGACGACGTAGCGCATGATCATGAACAAGGTGCAGGCGCGCCCAGGCGCCAGACGCTGACGACGGTGGTCGAAGTCCTGAAAAACCGCACCGTGTGGCTGCAGGCGGGCATCGTCATATGCGCCTACTGCGGGTACAAGGGCCTCGACAATATCGCTCTCTACGCCCACCAGGTACTGGGTGTCGGCGAGGCACAGGCAGCCGGAATCACCGCGAAGGGCGCTTATGTTCGGCCGCTCGCCGCCGTTTGCGCAGGCCTGCTGGCCGACCGCTTCAATCCTGCCAAGGTCATTGTCATGCTCTTTGGTTTGATGGCATTGAGCGCGATTGGGCTGGCGCTCAGCAAACCGGATGACCTGCTGGTGCTCTACATCTACGGTCTGATTGCCCTCAGTTTCGCCGCGGTGTTCGCGCTGCGCGGCGTCTACTTCGCACTCACCCATCAGATCCGCGTGCCGTTCGGTGTCACGGGTACGGCTGTCGGGCTGGTGTCCGTGGTCGGTTACACTCCCGACATCTTTTTTGCACCGATAGCCGGGCGCATGCTCGATGCAGCTCCCGGTCTGGCAGGGCATCAATCCTATTATTGGCTGCTCGCCAGCATCGCCATAGTCGGCCTCGCGTCGACAGTCATACTGCTACATCAGCTGACCACCAAGGAGAATCCATCATGAGCACGCCTATTTGCGCCATCGTCGGCGCCGGAGACGGCCTGGGACAAGCACTGGCACGCCGCTTTGCCGCCGAAGGCATGACATTGGCGCTGCTGTCGCGTTCAGAATCCGGCAGCGCTGCCGCGCTCGCGGCAGCCAACGAAACCGCACCCGGCGGCGCGCACCGCTATGTTCAGACCGACGCCACACAACCCGAGGGGCTCGAAGCTGCACTGAATCAGGTCGCCCGGGACTGCGGTGATATCGAAGTACTGATTTACAACGCCCGCGGCGGCTATCAGCTGCGCGATCCCATCACCATGAGCTATGACGATCTGGGCGAGATTTACAAACTCGAAGTCGTCGGCGCTTTCGCCGCCGCCAAGGCAGTACTGCCCGGTATGCGTGGACG
>CAXGUU010000160.1:0-7485 GCA_964012875.1 uncultured bacterium | reverse complement strand
AGCCAACCTAGAGGACAGCCTGCGCCGCCTGTATCACGCGCTCTCAGGTGACGCCGCGCCGGGCACGTGGCTGAAACAACTCGAGTTCCCGCGAAATTCTAAAATAACCGATGTCTTGCCAGCGGCTGAGGAGCTACCGGCATGGCTGACCGAAGACGATCTCAAGGTCTATCTTGAGTGCTACCAGGAAAGCGGGTTTCGTGGCCCGATCAACTGGTACCGGAATCTGCCCGGCCTCGACAAGCTGCCGCACATGGCCGGCGCCCGCTTTACTCAACCTGCAGCCTTTGCCGCCGGCGCGGATGATGAAGTCCTGAACTACGATCCGGAATGGCGCGAGAAATTCCCCCGCGCATTCGACGACCTGCGCTTCATCGAGATCATAAAAGGTGCCGGTCATTGGTTACAGGCGGAGAAACCCGCGGAGACGACGGCAGCGATGCTGCGTTTTCTCAAGGGAGTGACACCGCTGTAAGTGCCCGCGAACGCGCCTGCGACACGGCACCAAGCGGCAGCACTGCGTCAGCATTATTGGTCCGGACTGAATTCCAGCCAGAACACGCCCCGCAACTCGCCGACCGTATAGCCCCTTGCTTGGTCGGACGGGTAAAGTTCGTGTATTTTTTCCGCCACCGCCGGCGCCAGCTGCTTCCCGTGGCAGGTCATGCACAGCGGCTGGACCGCTATGGGTTCGATATAGCCGGTCCCGCCATTCGACAATTTCACGAGGCGCGCCTGGCGCGAGGACGACTCGGCAACATATTCATCGAGGACTGGCACCACCCACGCCGGCGCCACATTGTCTGGATTTCGCAGGCGATGGCTGGCACGACCCAGTCGCAGAAACTCATCAGACAAGGCTGTCGCGATCGCCGGTGCTTCGACACGACAGGTAGTGATGGCTTCAGCCGGACCATGGGCCAGCCCGCTGCGTAGTGCCTGTTGCAATTTCTGTTTGAAGGGCGCGAGTTTGGCCGCCGCCCGTGCCTGGTCGATTGGCTCGCTGTGCGCCGTTGTGACAAGGCTGAACAGACACACACTCAGATAAATCAGCTGTCGCATCCGACTTCTCCTGTTTCGCAGCCCGACATCGAATCCGCTCCTGACCCGCTCAGGCTTCGAATTTGGGTTGGCACTGGGTCGACTGTTGGCACAGCACGTATGGTACTGCTTCGGTGCGTGACATCGCCCACGATGGCACCGACAATGGTGTCAATAGAAACGAATGACCAACACGGCCGGGCGACCGGACCGGACATCCGGGGCGGGGCAAATCGACGCATCGGCTCGGTAACCCAACGGACAAGGCCGCCACACGGAGAAGGATGAATGGCATCGAACAAGACACAGAAGCAGCTCCATGTCACGCTCTTCACCTTTCCGCCCTTCGTGCACCACTACCCTGACGGCTGGCGCCACCCACAGGAGATGCTTGGCGGCACATACGACCCGCTGGAGCCCGATATTTGGGCGCGTGTTGCGCGTACGCTCGAATCGATGAAGGTCGATGCGTTCTTCGTCGGCGACGGTGGCGCGATCTACAATAGCAACGAGAACAGCCCGGCCACCTCGCTTCGCTATGGCAGCCAGACGCTGGAGTTTTTTGCCCCCCAATTCGTGTCCATGGTGGCCACGATGGCGCCGCAACTCGGCGCCGTATCCACCGTCAATACCGAAGAGCTGAATCCTTGGACGTTTTCCCGGATGGCCTCCACCATGGACCACCTGACCAGGGGACGCGTTGGATTCAACATTGTCACTGGCCTCAACCCGGGCGGCCTCGCCGATAATCTGGGTACTGATGTCCGCGAACATGATGCACGCTACGAGCGGGCCGAAGAGTTCATGAACGTCTGCTATCAGCTGTGGCAAAGCTGGGACAAAGACGCACTGGTTCGGGACCCCGCCAAACCATTGTTCGCTGATCCGGACAAGGTGCACGAGCCCAATTTCGAAGGCGAATACTTTCGCTGCCGCGGCCCGGCGCAGTTGCCACGCTCGCCGCAGGAAATCCCCGTGATTTTCCAGGCCGGTCAATCACCCCGAGGACGGCAATTCGCCGCACGCCACGCCGAAGGCATCTTCACCATCAGCCCCGATCTACCGGCAATGCAGGCCTATTACCGTGACGTCAAAGATCGCGTCGTAAACGAAGGACGCAGCGAATCCGATCTCGCAATCCTGACCGGGATTTTTCCCATCGTCGGTAGTTCAGAAGCCGCAGCTCAGGAGAAATACGAGCAACTGATTGAACTTGCCACGCCAGAGGCGGGCCTCGCCTGGATTTCAGGCTATGCCTGCTACAACTTCGCGCAGGTGCCTTTCGAGACCAAGCTATCAGATATGGATCCCAAGGATTTCGCCGGCATCCAGTCGATCTTCGAGCTGACCATGGCGAGCTCCGCCGAGGCCGCCGCCAAAACACCGCATTTGTATGCCTACCCACATGTCGCGGATCCTACTGTGCGCGATCTGTGCATCGCCAACGCTCAGTCGATCGTGCCCAAAGTCGTCGGAACCGTGGAGCAGGTCGCTGATCAGCTGCAGCAAATCGTTGACAGTGAGGGCAGCGATGGTTTCATGTTTTCCACCGTGCACATGCCGGGCTCAATAGACGAATTCGCGCCGGTGCTGTCGGAACTTCGGCGACGCGGCCGATTTCGCACCGAATTCGAAGGCCCGACATTGCGCTCGCGTCTTGGCACACGTCCTTATCCCTGGGCCGACCAAGCTTAGGCAGACCCTGCCAGTTTCGCGACCGCACCAAAACTTTTAGCCGTCGCACCGCGGCATCTAGTGTTATCTCCAGACCGCTCGAAGACACTCAGGCGTTCGGGAACGCATCACGGCCGATCCTGACTCTTCTCCTGTAAGAGAAGTGCTCAGGACATTCGGGATCAAAACGCGCGCTGATGTCGATATTGAACAAGCGCTGAAGCTGCAACAAGGCCTGCATGAACTCGTCCGGTCAGCCCCCCGACATCGGCGAAATCAGGTTATCGAGCGGGATCAGTGAAGACCGCACGATGCTGGTCATCTATACCTTCAAATCTATGAGCGCGATGGCGCCAGCTATTTCGCCGATTGCTCCGAGGGCGTTCCGGTCTATTGACATGATTTGCTTCCTCCTAACACATTGCCCGCACCCTGACCTCAGTCAACCTAAGCAGCGGGGAAGATGAAGCGACAGTCGGGTCGCCACCTCAGGAAAAGATCTATTCCGCGCCATCAACGGCCACCCGAACTGCCAATACTTCCCCTTTTGCGGTCTGTTGACCGCCGCTGGTAACCTCACAATCAATCCAGATTTTTTTTCTCTCGGTTTCGCGAACCCGCGCTCGAAGTTCGAGTGGCATCTTTATAAATGTAGGTTTCAAAAGCGACACGTTCAGCTGTGCGGTAACGAAAGTAATTCGAGGATTGCTCCCAATCTCGCGGCCGGCAGCGCGATAGTCCCATGCGACCGCCAGATTGCAACAGTGGCAATCGATCAGCGCGCCAACAAGGCCGCCGTAGACAATATCGGGCGCCCCTCCACAGTGATAATGCGCCGGCACAAACTCCGCCACGGCTTCATTTCCATCCCAGAAGCTTTTCAATTGCAGCCCTTGAGGATTGTCCGCCCCACAGCCATAACAATGCTGAATCGATCCCTGGTCCTGAAATGCTTTTTGGGCCATTCGTTCTTCCACCGCGGCCTAATGCCGGGTTACCCGGCGTCTGAGGCCTGCCGACCGGAGCGACAGGGCAAGGCTAGGCACACTCAAGCGCCAGGCTCCAACCGCCCGTCAGGTGGAATCCTTCGAAACACGTTCTTGTAATAGTTATCTGCCGGGTTTTCAGACATGACTTTCGTCACAACGTCCTTGAACGCTTGGTCGAAATCTTCGACCGTATAATTCAACCACACCCGACGAGGCGTTTCAGACCATAGCAACCGCCTGATGCCGTTTTCTCTCAGTTTCCACCAGTCTTCCAAGTGAAGGCCTTGAGAATATTCCAGATACTCTTGATGCAATATGGTGATCATTTCATATATGTAACTGTCAACAATCTGAAGTTCTGTATCGGTAAGTTTGCCTTCATCCGTATGGGCTTTCTTGAGTATATCTGCTACTCCGAGGTTCATGGTGCTCGTAGTAATTTCAGTGAAGGCTTCCATGGAGTTCCGCCACTCTGAAACGCCGGCGCTTTAGTGTTCTGATTAAGCTACACGACGATAAAAATCAGAGTAATCCGAACAGCCGAGGCGCCAATTATTTCCCCTACAGCACCGATGACGTCCCAATTCACGTTTTCGGGCCTCTAGCAGCCTGACGCCGGGTTGAACAGTGTCTGAGGGCGGCCGACCAAAGAGTGAGGCCGGGGAAATTCACAATCACGCGTCCGGAACCAAGGACTTTTCAGGTGATCTTAGCGCCCGTGAAGAGCCGAATTTTTTGCAGATTCTATTTTTACAGCTATTTACTACGTACTTGTTCAGCAATTTTTGCAAACGCTTCAACACCCCCTTTTGTGAATGGGTTTAAGACTATCGTGAAATGCTCAATTCCCTCAGCGGCGAACTGTACCAATTGGTCCACGACCTGATCCGATGATCCTGAAATGGGTTTGAGACCCGGAACTGGAAACGGTGCCGTGTCAATATTTACGCTGAGTGAAACATTGCGCTGTAGAGAATTCGGATCTCTTCCATGTTGCTTACAGGCCTCGAGCACCTTCGCCCACGACTCCCTGTAGCGTTCGACCGTACTTTCGCCAAATGCGAGGAAGCAATTCCAATAGTCTGCGTATTTCAAGGTAAGGCGCGTCATCCTCGGACGCCCGTAGACCGAGCCTACCAGTAGGGGCGGTCCGTTTGGCCGTATGCTTTTCGGCATCAGAGTCGCATCCCGCACTCGATAGAACTCGCCTTCGGTACTGACAGTTTCACCTTTCAATAACCGCGAAATGATATCTAGCGCTTCTTCAAATCTCGAAACGCGACGCTCAAAAGGATAGCCGAACGATTGATGTTCGATCGGAAAATCTCCGGCGCCAAGGCCAAGTATCAATCGGCCATCGCTTAGATCATCGACCGTATCAGCCATTCGTGCGAGGAGCGCGGGATTGCGGAAGGACGTGCTCGTTATCAGGCTGCCGATTTCTATGCTTTCGGTAGCCTGCGCGATTGCAGATAAGAGAGACCAACACTCCCAAGCCCCCCCCATAGTGCCGTGCAGCTCTTCGGGAAAGTGAACACCGACTTCTTGGAAATCGGCATAGTCAAAATGGAAATGATCCGTAACCCACACCGAGTCGATTCCACTTTCCTCGCACAACGTGGCCATCTGAACGACGTCTCGGCTGGTCGGCGTTTCGCCGTTCATCGCGCCGTTCCAGCTTAACAGTACGACTCCAATTTTCATGATTGATCCTTGGCCCGATGCTGATTATCGGGTTGCTAGTTTACCTGGCGCCGTGTGGAACAGTAACGACCGGGCAGCGGGCGGTCAAACGCGCTATTAAGCAAGCGGGCATGGATAAACCTGTGAGTTGCCACACTTTTCGGCACTCGTTCGCGACCCATCTGCTCGAATCAGGTTACGACATTCAGAC
The DNA here is from genome assembly GCA_964012875.1 of uncultured bacterium. Lineage (GTDB taxonomy): Bacteria > Pseudomonadota > Gammaproteobacteria > CAXGUU01. The sequence goes on along the minus strand of CAXGUU010000160.1, from coordinate 1,887 downwards.
TGCTCAGGAACTGCTGTGGCACGCGGATATATCGACCACGATGATCTACACGCACGCGATCAACCGCGGTGCGCAGGGCCTCAAAAGCCCCCTCGATCGCCTGTAATAAGCGCTGCTAGCCCTGCTCGCGAGCAACGGCACGATAGCCGATGTCGCGGCGGCAAAACATGCCTTCCCAGTTGATGCGATCGACCTGCTGGTACGCTTTGGTCTGGGCGTCACTCACGTTGTCGCCAAGCCCCACAACACACAGCACACGTCCACCACTGGTTACGCAATTGTCGCCATCGAGCGTCGTGCCGGCATGAAATACCTTGGTGTCTGCAAGCTCATCATTGAGGCCGCTGATGATCGCGCCCTTGTCGTAAGTGGCCGGATAGCCGCCGGCCGCGAGCACGACACCAAGCGATGCACGCACGTCGAATTCAAGCGCGACATCTTTCGCCTTGCCGCTCAGCACATCAAGACAGGCCTGCACCAGGTCGGTATTGAGCCGCATCATGATCGGCTGGGTTTCGGGATCGCCAAAGCGGCAATTGAATTCGAGCACTTTGGGAATGCCGTCTTTGCCGATCATGAGTCCCGCGTAGAGAAAACCAAGATAAGGCCGGCCGTCTTTGCGCATGCCGGCAAGCGTCGGGTTGATGACCGTGTCCATAATGGTTTGGCTTAAGCGCGCATCAATCACGGGCGCGGGCGAGTAGGCACCCATGCCGCCGGTGTTGGGGCCGAGATCGCCATCATCGCGCGCCTTGTGATCTTGTGAAGAGGCGAACGGAATCGCGGTGTCGCCATCACACATGCAGATGAAGCTGGCTTCCTCGCCGTCGAGAAATTCCTCAACCACTATGCGGGCGCCCGCTTCACCAAACGCGCCTTCGCCGAGCATCGCCCGGGCCGCGTCCTCGGCTTGCTTGCGCGTCGTCGCGACAACAACGCCTTTACCTGCGGCGAGGCCATCGGCCTTGACGACAATTGGAATGACGCAATCTTCGAGATAGTCGAGCGCGGCATCCAGATCTTCAAAAGTCTCGTAAGTCGCGGTGGGAATCTCGTGGCGCTTTAAGAAATCCTTGGTGTAGGACTTCGACGCTTCAAGTACTGCCGCCGCCTGCGGCGGCCCGAAACAGGGCAGGCCCTGAAGCTGGAACGCATCAACAACCCCGGCCACGAGCGGCGCCTCGGGGCCTACAATTGCGAGACCAATACCCTCGCCCTTCGCAAGCGCGACCAGGTCACCAATGTCTTCGGCACCAACCTCAACATTGCGCACCTTCTCCTCGCGCGCCGTGCCAGCATTCCCCGGCGCAACCAGCACTTCGTCCACCAACGGTGATTGCGCACACTTCCACGCCAACGCATGTTCGCGACCGCCACCACCGATAATCAAAACTTTCATAAGCACTTAGACCGGCTATTCGAAATGCTGCATCGGGTTTGGAACGAGATCAGCACTTGCTTCAAAGACTGAGTCAATTGAGGTTAACGCAAGGCAAAAACGGACAAGCAAGCAGAGTTTATACGCGAATAAATGAGCATTGCGAGTTCGTTTTTAACGCGGCGATCTCCCAAGTAAATCAGCCCCTGCACTAATGGCGGAAGTGGCGTTCGTTGGTAAACACCATGGCGATGTCCGCTTCATCGGCCGCCGCAATCACCTCCTGATCCCGCATCGATCCTCCCGGCTGAATCACCGCACGGATCCCCGCTTCAGCTGCGGAATCAATGCCGTCACGAAAGGGGAAAAAGGCATCGGAAGCCATCACCGCACCTGCCACTTCCAGGCCCTCATCAGCCGCTTTGATGCCGGCGATACGGGCGCTGTATACGCGACTCATCTGGCCGGCACCAATACCGAGGGTACGGCGGTCGCGGGCGTAAACAATG
>CAXGUU010000159.1:0-7597 GCA_964012875.1 uncultured bacterium | reverse complement strand
TGTTCGATAATTGTTCGATATGGGCTAATACGTCCCCCTTGGTCACGCGACCGTCTTTGCCGCTGCCGGCAATGTCGCTGGCGTCAAGGCCGTATTCTTCGACGAGCTTGCGGACCGCCGGGCCGAGTTTGGCATCATCATCGATCGAACCCGACGGTGTTGCAGAATCGGCCTCTGGCACAGACATGGATTCGACGGCTACACCTTCCGTGTCGATGACTGCCAGTACGTCATCGCTCAGAACCACGTCGCCGGTCTGTTTACATAGTTCTTTGATCACGCCCGCGTTGGGCGCGGCGATTTCGAGCGTGACTTTATCGGTTTCAAGGTCGATCAAATTGTCGCCCATCTCGACCCGTTCACCGACCTGCTTGTACCAGTCCAGAAGGGTCGCGTCTGGAACCGATTCGGCAAGTACAGGTACTTTGACTTCAACTAACACGGCGATGCACTCCTAAAGCTTCGAGGTTGGTCTGTTCAGGCCGATTTCTTTTGGCTTGGTTCTGATTGGTCAAGTTGCAGGGCTAAGCCCACAAGTTCGTTTTGCTGCTCGCGGTGAAGCGAGGCATAGCCGACTGCCGGCGACGCAGAATACGGTCGGGCAACGCAGATCAGTGGCTTACTCTGATCGAAGCACCCGCCGAGGTGACGTGTCGACAACAAAGTTGACCAGGCGCCCTGATTGCGCGGTTCTTCCTGAACCCACACCATTTCCTCAGCATTGGGGTAGCTATTCACGATCGCCTCAACTTCCTCGCGCGGAAATGGGTAGAGCTGTTCAAGGCGGATGATGGCGCAGTTATGGAGGCCGTTTTTCCGCCTTGCTTCGAGTAGATCGAAATAGACCTTTCCGCTGCAAACTAACAGGCGAGTCACCTTTTCTTTGTCCAGCACATCGATTTCATCAATTACCGTCTGAAAACCGCCGTCGGTGATATCGCTTAAGGGCGAGACCGATAATTTATGACGCAGTAAGCTTTTCGGACTCATCACGATCAGGGGCTTGCGGTAGGGCCGCAACATTTGCCGGCGCAGCATATGAAACATCTGGGCCGGCGTAGTGGGGTAGCAGACCTGCATGTTGTCCTCTGCGCAAAGTTGCAAGTAACGTTCCAGCCGAGCCGAGGAATGTTCCGGTCCTTGCCCGTCGTAGCCGTGCGGCAGCAACATGACCAGGCCGCAATATCGACCCCATTTTTCCTCGCAAGATGCGATGAATTGATCGATTACGACCTGGGCGCCGTTGGCAAAATCGCCGAATTGTGCCTCCCAGATTACGAGGGTGTTAGGTGCAGAGCTTGCGTAGCCGAAGTCGTAAGCCAGTACCGCTTCTTCGGACAGCGTTGAGTTTATAACCAGAAATGGCGCCTGATCGCTGGCCATGTTTTGTAGCGGCAGGTGGGTCTCTCCGGTCTTTTGGTCGTGCATGACTGCGTGGCGATGGAAAAATGTGCCACGCCCGCTGTCCTGTCCGGAAATGCGTACCGGGGAACCAGTCGTAATCAACGATGCGTAGGCGAGGGTTTCGGCGTATCCCCAATCGGCATCTTTGTCGCCACAGCCCATTAACTGGCGATCGCTAATCAGGCGTTTTACTGCCCGGTGTAGATTGAAACCGTCGGGCACTTGCGTGAAACGTTGGGTCAGTTTTTTGACTTCAGCGGCCGACAGACATGTTTCAACTTCAGTGCGCCAGTGAGAATCACGGAATGGCTCGAAATTGATGTTATAGCGGCTGTCCACAACGTTGGCGTAGGGCCGGGAAACCACAACATTGTTTTCCAGGGCATTGATGTATTCCGACGCCATCGCTTCTGCGTCCCCTTCTGTGATCACGCCTTCAGAAATCAGCTTGTCGGTATAAATTCTTCGAACGCCGGGATGATTCCGAATGTGGTGGTACATAACCGGCTGCGTCGCCGCCGGTTCATCGGCTTCGGAATGGCCGTGCTTGCGGTAGCAAATCATGTCGATGACCACGTCCTTGTTGAACTCCATACGGAAATCAACCGCCATTTGCGCAGCCATCGCGACGGCATCCGGGTCATCGCCGTTCACATGAAAGATTGGCGCCTGCACCATCTTTGCGACGTCAGTGCAATAAAGTGTAGAGCGGGAGTCAAGCGGGTCGCTGGTCGTAAATCCGATTTGGTTGTTGATAATCACGTGAACGGTGCCGCCCGTTGAATAGCCCCGTGTTTGAGACAGGTTGAATGTCTCCATGACGACGCCCTGCCCAGCGAATGCAGCATCGCCATGGATCAAGAGCGGTAGTACTTTGTTTCTTTCCGTGTCGGCCCGGCGATCCTGACGCGCACGGACCGAACCCTCCACGACCGGGTCGATAATCTCGAGGTGAGACGGATTGAATGCCAGTGTAAGGTGCAACGAGCCGCCTGGTGTCTCTATGTCAGACGAATAGCCGAGGTGGTACTTAACATCGCCCAGTCGCGCGTCCGTTGGCCCCTTACCTTCAAACTCTTCGAACAGCCTCGAGGGATGTTTGCCGATAATATTAACCAGCACATTGAGGCGTCCGCGGTGAGCCATACCAACGACGCATTCTTTGACCCCGTGGTTGCCAGCGTCTTCGACAATCTGATCGAACAGCGCAATGGCGCTTTCACCGCCTTCGAGCGAAAATCGTTTCTGACCTACGTATTTTGTATGCAGGTATTCTTCCAGAGAGCCGGCCGCGATAACCTTTGACAGGATACGTTTGCGCTTTTCCGCATCGAATGCCGGACGGGAGCGGGAAGCCTCGAGGCGCTGTTGTATCCACCGTTTCTGGCTCGTCTCAACGATGTGCATGTATTCGGCGCCGATCGTGCCACAGTATGTGGTGCGCACGATGTCCAGGATTTCGCGCAAACTCGCCTGCTCGACGCCCTGCAGCGAGCCAGCGTTGAAGACACGGTCCATGTCGGCACCGGTGAGATCGTGATATTCGGGGTCCAGGTCAGCAACGACCGGGCGCTCATATTGATTCAGCGGGTCAAGGTTGGCCTGGCGGTGACCGCGAAAGCGGTAGGCGTTAATCAATTGCAGGACTGACACTTGCTTTTGCGCGAGATCGGGATCGCCGCTCGGCGAGGCAGCTGTCGACCTTGAGTGCGCGGATTCGGCAATCTCCAGCATACGAGCCTGGACCGTCGAATGGCGTTGCTCCGATGCAGCCTGACCCTTTGCAACCTCATCGAAGTAGCTTCGCCATTCGTCGGAAACGCTAGCAGGATATTCGAGCCACGCCTCGTAGAGGGACTCGACGAACGGCGCATTGCCGCTAAACAAGCAAGAAGGAGGTTGCATCACCGTTCACCTGATGTTTTCACCGCAAATTATGGCGCTCGGAAGGAAGCTCGCCTAGCATCAGCAGGCTCTATCGACCGCGCTGGTGAAGATCTTTGATCATTCAATGGCCAAAGTCATTCACTTCAGGGGCTTGCCTACGATTCTGGCGGCGGGTGTCACGTAATCGCGCTGAGTGGGCCGTGTAAAGGCGTGGGTCTTGATGTTTGACGGCGGCCCGGGTTGCGCATGGCTTGCCGAATTTTACAGCTCGAATGTATTCTGCCGCCCGCGATGAGAGCGGTAGCTTTGTTATAGATGCTAAATTTGATGAATCCACGCCGCGGCCGATCATGTCGGCGGGGGGTTAACCCTCAGTCGCGCTCGGTTTGCGAAATGTCGGTTCATGCGAAAATCCGAGAGACATTTACCCCAGATACACGATTCAAATTTAAGGAACACGAACAATCATGAAAGCTCCAGTCAGAGTAGCGGTTACCGGCGCGGCCGGCCAGATTTCATATTCCCTGTTATTCCGCATCGCGGCAGGGGAAATGCTGGGCACCGACCAGCCGGTTATTTTGCAGCTGCTCGAGATTTCGCCAGCCATGAAGGCGCTCGAAGGCGTCGCCATGGAGCTCGACGACTGCGCCTTTTCGCTGCTCTCCGCAATCGAAATGTCAGACGATGCCAATGTCGCCTTCAAAGACACCCGGTACGCGCTGCTCGTGGGTGCCCGCCCGCGCGGACCCGGCATGGAACGTAGCGATCTGTTGGAGGCGAATGGCGGTATTTTCACCGTTCAAGGCAAGGCGATTAATGATAATGCCAGCCGGGACGTCAAAGTTGTTGTCGTTGGAAATCCGGCCAACACCAATGCCTGGACCTGCATGAAGTCGGCGCCTGATATTGCGCCAGGACAATTTACGGCGATGACACGCTTGGATCACAATCGTGCGAAGGCACAACTCGCCGCGAAAACGTCGACCACTGTCGATGACATCAGACAACTGATGATTTGGGGCAATCATTCGACGACGCAGTACCCGGATCTGAATCACGCTACGGTCGGCGGCAAGTCAGCCTTGGATATGGTCGATCAGAGCTGGTACGCGGACAAATACATTCCTCGGGTAGCAAAAAGAGGCGCGGAAATCATTGATGCCCGCGGCGCCTCGAGCGCGGCATCGGCTGCGAACGCCGCGCTCGAACACATGCGTGACTGGGTCCTGGGAACGCCAGACGGAGACTGGACCAGCATGGGCATTCCGAGTGATGGAAGCTATGGAATCGAGGAAGGTTTGATGTACTCCTATCCGGTGACCTGCTCAGGTGGCGAATACTCGATTGTTCAGGATCTCGAGATCAGCGCCTTCAGCCGCGAGCGGATGGATGCGACAGCTAAGGAGTTGAAGGAGGAACAGACAGCGGTCGCGGGCTTGCTGGACTAAGCTACGCAATAATTTCGGACGGCCTTCGACGAAGCGACCTGACCGGTGACGAAGCAATCTCTACGCAACATCCCTCGCGATTTTCATCTCGATGATTGACAAAAACGGATTTCGCGCAAACGTCGGGATTATTCTGCTTAACGAGCTCGGGCAGGTGTTCTGCGGCCGTAGAGTCGGCATGTCGGCCTGGCAGTTTCCGCAGGGTGGTATCAAAAGGCACGAATCTCCGGAATCAGCAATGTTTCGCGAACTCAAGGAAGAGGTTGGGCTTGAACCCGCACATGTGGAAATTATGAGTGCAACGAAAGGGTGGCTTCGCTACCGGCTGCCCAAGCGTTACATTCGGTATCACCAGCAACCGCTATGCATCGGTCAAAAGCAGATTTGGTTTCTGTTGCGCCTGACCGCCTGCGAGTCAAATTTCTGCCTCGAATCTGCTGAAGAGCAGGAATTCGACGACTGGCGCTGGGCCGACTATTGGGAACCGATAAAGTTTGTCGTGTCGTTCAAACGCCAGGTGTATCGGAAGGCGCTACAGGAATTTGCGGACCCGGTGCGGAAAATCGTCCCCACCGTCCCGGCCACGATGCCGCGGTCGTAAACGCGCCGGTCAGTTCGAGCTTCTAATGGCAAGTTCAGGAATTATCTTTCGAGCTGCCCGGTTCTTGACGTTGTTGGTGAAGCCGGTCGCGAAGTTTTGATCAAATCCCCAAGCGCTCATGTTAACGCTGAGTACATCTAGGTGCGATTGGCACCCGCCCATGGCGAGATCAGCCACGCGTCTGATATCGGCTTCCGATTTTTGAATTTCCAACGCTTTCATATAGACGCAATTATTGTAGTCGTTAGCGCTTTTCATCATCGTGCCCCGCTCGTTGGCCGTCATATCGCCAGGGCTTCGATATTCGCCAATCCCGCTGTCTGCCCAGACTAGATTCGTCAGGGCCAGTATCACCAGAATGGTCGAGACGATGTTTCTCATGGTTGGTTTTCCTCGATATAACTTGCGCGTTCGATAATCCAATCCTGCTCGCGTCCGTCAACGCGCGTGCATCCCAGCTTGGTGGGTTGTTCTCCGGTTTCGGCCGTTCCCGTGCTGAGCCCCTGTGGTTTACCTGCAAATACCCTCATCAACCGGAAGCGGATGGCTGCTCGCGGGTGCCTGTTGTGCATGATTCGGAGTTTCCCGCCCGCGCTGAGAATCTGGCAACGACCGTCTAGTACCGATTCGAAGGTCAAATAGCTGGCTGCGGGCGGGCCCTCTGCCAAAGCAGGGGGGCCGAGGGTGATAGCGCTCGAAAGGCAGGCGAGACCGAGAATCTTCGTTCTGCTCACCCTGTTTACACCTGTTTTTTCAATCTTTTTTTCCTTACTAGTTGGCCGAAATTCTTTGTCTTGGCGGTGTTTGAACGCCTGGCTAACGTTACTCACAGAACATGTGGATATCTCTGTTGGTTAATCGCGCATAGGCCTTTACTTTGCCTTTTTTCGACGCATAAATTGCGGTTTGGGTAAATTTTAACCAATTTACAATAAATATATAAAATCAAACGGTTAGGTGGGTTTTTAGGGAGTTAATTTAAATCAGGCGTGTAAGCACTCTACACACTGCAACAATTCCGACACATTGTGCATAAGGCACGAATACCGGGCTTGAGTTGGATTAAAGTGCGTGTCGAAAAGCCTCAGGGCGGAGCCTCTGCCAGGTGTCATGTGTTCCCCGCCAGCAACTACGAGACAGGTTGCAGTAATCAGTTAACGCAGTAAATCTGGCTCGTCGACGCTTCCTGCTTCCTGCATCCTGCAGGGGGCACCGTCGGAAACTTCAACTGGCACGATTCTTGTGGTCTACTTGAATATGATTGTTAGTACAGCTTCTGTGCGAACAAAGCCGGAATCCGCGATGAGCTCTGGCTTAAAAAAACAAGATTGCGCGTTGATTTGCAATGCCAACCCATATTCAACAAGTCGACAATGCGATCGGCGCGATTATTTCGATTACCCGCAAATAAATGAGAACGAGTTTGCATTCGGAACCCGAAATTAGTTGGAACAGGTTCGGCCCTACGTAGAGCGACGTGGATAGGAATGTGAGTAACCGGCTGCCTCGAACGCACGGTGCAGTTCAATCAACCGGTTACCCAACAAATTGGTGGAGGCGGGTCTATCGGATTGTCACGATATCTAACTGGATTAGAGAGAAAAGCAACTTTACAACTTAGGACGTGACCGCCAAAAGTACCGAACCGATTTCACTCTGCAGTGAAAGTTGTACGGTCGTCAAAAGCTCCCCCGTCAGCAAAGGGCGATTCCTAAGTCCCAAAGATTATAGCGGCGACCGGAACGACGAGGTTCGCAAAATTTTTAATCAAACCGTTGAAGATGGGCGAATGAGAAACCTACAACGGCTCAGGAAGGTTTGGAGCGCGAATTTAGAATCGACCGGAGGCTAACCCAACCACTACGTTTGAAACGCCGTTGCTGATTACCTTAGTTAGTCGCGCTCAAGTGTCCCATGGCTAACAACCACCGGGTTTGTATAGAAGGGCAGCTTCGTCGGCCGTGCTAAAGATCGCTCCATTTCTTCATGGGAACGGGAATGCTTGGGTGCATTTGGTGATGAAGGAAAGACAATTAAATTAAAGAGATGAAGTACACGATATCGTTTTTAATGCTGGCCAGTGTGGCATTTCACCTCAGCGTCAATCAGTCCTCTCAGGCCGACGAACCAACAGCTGACATGTCGGCATCATCACACCGCACGCCGGTAACGGAGCCTGCTTTCAGCGATGCGCAAAGGTTGGGTTACGGCGATGAGCTCCTGGGTGGTGACGAATTGCTGGACGGCGGCGATGAGC
>CAXGUU010000158.1:0-7619 GCA_964012875.1 uncultured bacterium | reverse complement strand
AATCCTGACCGGGTAGGTTACCAGTCCCGGGCCGCAGCCGCGTCAATAAGCGCGAGCCACTGCGGCACGTTAGGTAGTTCATAGCCCTCGTTATTCGACCAAATTTTCTCCAAGGTCTGACGCGGTTCGCTGCCACTATCACCCGCCTTATGGGTGCGCCAGAGATAGACCATGGCCGAAGCCCGGGCATTGGCATAACAATGCACGAGAATCTTCTTGCCGTGAAATTTGGCCATGGCGTTAAAGAAGCTTTCAATGTCGGCGAGCGGCGGCTTCTCCCAATCGATGGGGATATGGACATACTCAATCGCAAGCTCGCCGAACAGTGCACCTTCTTCCGGAATTGCACCGGGATCAGTGACCGGCGCGAGGTTGACGACGGCTTCAATGCCGGCTGCTTTGATGAGCGGCAACTGCTCGCGCGACGGTTGCCCAGACGATGCCAAAGCGTGGTTGTATTCGTAGTAGTTGAACAGCTCCAGCAGGCCGATTTCTGCGGCCGCCAGCGGGGCTGTCATGGCGCAAGCAAGCACAAGATTTGTAGCAAGAAGGAAACGTTTCAGTTGCGACATCGCGGCCTCCGGGGTTGCGATTGGATAATGGCGCAGGCGCTAATGGATCAGGCCTGTCCGGTCAGTTCCATCTCGCCGTTGCGGTCGCCGACCATGCGCAGTACGACGCGCAAGTGCTGGTATTTCCATTCACCATCAGCTTTCACGTAGTCGTCGTCGTAGCGCAGCGTAAACCATTTCTTCTCACCGGTTTCGGTGTAGGTCCACGGACCCATGATGTACCACATGCCGGTCGCGCGCTCGCCATTGACCTCGATGATTGGGTTCATGATGTTGTGCTGAGAGAAATTGAACATCTCCTTGAAGTTCTGAAACAGCGCCTTGATTTCGGCCGGGCCAGTGGCCTTGCCAAAGTCATCGCTTTCCCAAATGCCGTCTTCAGCAAACAGCGCGCCGATACGATCGGGATTATGCATGTCGTCACAAATCTCGCAGTAGCGGGCTTTGAGCTGTTTGATGGCTTCGATGTCTTCGAGACGGGTAATGCGGGCTTCCAGGGCGGACATATCCATGGCGGTTCCTTGTGTGTTGGTCGCGGGTACAACATGATCAGAGCGCCCAGGCGCCTGATCGCGAATCGGAAAGTATAAGCAGATTGCTAAGCGGGGATGATCATCGTCTTTGCCAGCGTTAGTTGTCGTCCGAATCCGGACAGAATGGGTACCTGTCACCCGGGCAGCGATGAATGACCGCGCGTTCGACGGCGCGTTGCCGCAAATCAAAGTTCTCCTGCGCGCCCGGCGCCGAAGGCAAATCCAGGAAGGCCTGATGAGTCGGGTACCAGGCGGCGAGTATTTCGTGCAGGGGTTGATGGCCGGTCGCCTGCCCGAGGACTGGATGGCGCCACAGAATTTTCGCGCCGACGACTGGTAGAAAGCTCTCCAGCACCCGCATGTAATCGCGGTAGAGTTGCCCGTTCGGGAAATCCGCCGCCGGGCTGTAGAGATTCAGATTGACCATGAGTACGGGGTGGTCGTTACCGCTTTCAGCGATAGCCCGCATCCGTGCGAGTTCGTCGTCGTTGCGTAAGTTGACGTCGCTCAAGATGGCATGCCTCCAAAGCAGGGTGCGGTCAGGCGTATGTTCATTGCCTGCCGCGTGGTTTTAGCCAACTGAACGCGAACAGGGTCGCGCCAACAATCAGCCATTGGTACACCGGCACGACCAGAAAGACGACGCCACTTTGAGCATCAGGGTTCACAAAGTGGGCGTCATACATGATAGCGATGCCCATGGTCGCGATCAGCATTGTAATGGCAAGGACCGTCACCTGTTTACCGCGAGCCGGGCGATGTACGACCCCGGCCAGGATGAGAAAGACGTAGGGGCTCACGGCTACGGTGAGAAAGATCAGCAACCCGATGTAACCCCAGACACCGTCGTAGGGTGATTGTCCCGACCAGGGCCGGGCCGCCGTAATCATCAGGCTTGCCGTCGCCGCGGCGGCCAGACCCGCCAGGCTGCGAGTCGCGAAACGGACGGCATTGCGGGACGAGGGCATCGAAATTCCGGTGATGCGGGCTGCTACGTGGCGCTTGCTCAGGCAGCGGCCGAACGCGCCGCCCGAATGACCATGTAAAGCTGTCCGTGTTCCGTCGGCGTGCGGTAGGCGCCGGCCGCTTCGAGAACGCGCGCGGCAAAGGCGGTCATCAGCCAGCCGTCGTCATCTTCTGCGAACCAGTGCGCGCCAACGAGTTTTACGAACCCCATTTCGGCGCCATAACTTCGAATCGGTGCCAATGCCTCGCGTTCGGCGTTCGAAAAACTGTTGTTGGCCCAGCCCCAGAGCCACGAGTTGTCCAGCGAAGAGTGGGTACCGACAAAGCTAATATCACACATCACGCGGGCCGCGCCGTCCTGTAAAAAGACCAGCGCCCCGGTATCGCGGTCCCAATCCCAGCGCTCGCACGCACCAATCTCGTATTTATCCCAGAGCGCCTGCTGCCGCCGGGTGAGTTCATCGGAGACTTCCGTGCAGAGCGCATTGATGGCGCGGTCGTCCTGGCGCCAGTTGCGGGCACGAATGTCGGCATAGCAGTCGCTGCAAACGGCCTGGACGTCAGCAGACTGCGTACCGCGCTCGTTCCATTCACCTTGGACCTGCCAGACGTCTTCGCAGGCCGAACACCAGGCATCCGGCACAGGAGAGAAGGGGGTGTCAGGGTCTTCGCCCCAATGGAAGCCAGCGCCATGACCGGACACCAGGTGATGGCACACAAAAGCCGCACTGCGCGTTCCATGCGTGCTGCACTCCACCGAAGGCTGAACAGACACAGGCCGCTCTGCTCTGGCAGGTTGAAATCAAAGTCCGGCGTCAGCCAGGAAGCGTTCGCTGTTGGCCAGGGCCTGCTCAGCGTTCGCCTCCCAGCGTGCCAGGCCGGCCTGCACACGGGGATTATCGAGATGTTTGGCGGCGTCGCGGGTGATGTTCAGGCGCGAATCGCCCTGCCAGGCCATGACATCGGGTTCCGCGCCGTGCAGGGCGGCCGTGCGCAGCACGCCGCGGAGGACCTTCACCCAGTCGATGGGCACCCCAACCTGAGCACATGGCGGGCACAGTCGGTTCTTGGCTTCGTCGTCACGGGCAGTTGATTCAATAAAGCCGATGAGTGCCGCGTAGTAGGTGGTGAAGCCACCCACCATCGACTGAAGGGTGATGCGCCTGGGTCCGAAAATAGGAATCTCCGGTGCCGACCGGAAGGCGGTCGCCGTGCAGTCGATATGCAGTTGCTTTCGATCCGTCGAAATCTCTCCCTCGGCCAGAACGATGCGGTCGGTGCCGAGCTTATTGATCCGGCCCATCTGCACCACGTTTTCGACTTCCCCCAGCTTGTCACGCTCGGCCGCGCTAACGATTGCGCCTTTAAACATGGTTGGCAAAACATCGGAATTCGGCCGCGCGAGCAGCCCCGTCGCTTCCACGCGTGGCCACAGATCATCGACCGATTCCGCGGCCGCCAGGGTTTCGATGCCGTTGGAAAAGCCTTCCACCGATTCCGCCACCAGGTCCAGCGGTTGCATGCACATCCGGTCGATCATCCAGCAGTCGCGCGGCTTAATCCAACGGATTCGTTCCGGATCTTCGCCGTGTTCGAGCAACCAGATGACAGTGTCCATGCCGGTTTTACCACCGCCGACAACGGTGTACCCCGAGGGCCTCTGAGTCATGTCAACGAGGTGACCCGGGGTGATGAAGGGCGCATCAGGGTCGATGCTGAACGCGGTTTTATGGGTGGCCGGAACAGTGACATCAAGGTAGGTGGTGTCAACGATTTTCTTGCGCACGCGGACCGTTGTTTTTTTGCCGTTAACCCGGGACACAAAGGCGTGATCCTCCTCCCAGTCGCCGACGTAGTCGCACATGCCGAAATAACGAACCTGGCCCGAGGGCAGCAGAACATCTTCCAGTGCCCGACGAAAATGCGCGCAAATCTCGCGCGCTTCGCCGCGCTCGTACATGCCCGCGCTGAGACCGGTGTCGTCGATGGTGTCCTGGCCAAGCGGTATTGAGTTGACGCCGTAGCAGGAGGACGTGTGGTGAATGCGCACAAAAGGGTACGCCACTGTCCAATGACCGCCAGGATCATTCCTTCGTTCGACCATGACGACCTCGGCATCGCCGCCGGCAATCAGGGCGTCGGTGAACGCCATGCCGGACGCACCCGCGCCAACAACGAGGTAGTCGGTTTCTAGCTCATTCATAAATTTTCGTTTCCGTCGACGTGGTGCCGCGTAATCGTTTGGTTTTCAGGCTAGCCGAGGTCATCCATCGCTGGGTTCTTTTCGAACGTTTCGCTGCGCTCATCTACCGGTGACCACGGTTGCGCGGTGGCGCGCCAGAACGACGAATCAATGGTCACCCAGCTACTGTCCGTGAGGGTGCCGGCCTTGATGAATCGAAGTGCGGGCATTTCTTCCACGTAGCTCAGCATTTGCGAGCCACAGGTTGGACAGAATCCACGCGTTACAGTTGACCCTTCAGTACCTGTGACGGTGTAGGTCTTGTATTCACCTTCGATGGTCAGGCCCTCGGTTGGCAGCATCACGATGGTTGCTTTGCCGCTGCCGGTGATCTTCTGACAGTCCTTGCAGTGGCAATGATGGGCTGATGCGACCTGATCCTGGTTGAATTCACATTTCAGTTGACCGCACAGGCATTCGCCGTGTTGGCGCTGACTCATCGATGGCCTCCCATCATTGTGGCTGTGTCAGACAAGCATATCGCAAGCACAGCTCTGCGCGCAGCGCGGTGCCGGTTTGGGCTGGCGCAAATTTATTAGTGTTGCTGAACGCGCGATCGGTTGCCTAGCGGAGCAGGTGCTCCGCAGCCGAATCGCTTTCCAACCCGGCTCTCGGCGGATCGTCGATGAATGCGGGCATGCCGCAGCGAGTGTGATGAATGAGGACAATCGCAGTGGTACCAAGCAAGCGATGCGAAATGATCGGCAATCGACTCGTGGCATCTTCTACAACTCAAATCGACATCACTCCGGTCGTCCGCGGTCGGCCGGGTTATACCTGTCCCTCCGAGGTTGCGGGGCTTGCGATCGCTTCCTGTCGCAACTGAGTGATACGCAGGGCCGCAATTGCGACAAAAAATGCAAAAACGATGAGCACGGCGATTTCCGTCATGCGCAGGGCATCCGTGTGCGTTGGCCGGTAAGCGAGATGCCAGATACCACGGTGGCTTTCACTCTTATGTGAACAGAGTCATTGTTGGTCGTTCTGTTTCGCTGTTTGGGCAGGCTTGCCAGGCAGTGCTAGGCATCACGAATCCCGCGGGTCGTAAATCAGGCGGCTTTGATACTGGCGGGGATCAGTTTGTGCCAGGGCGTGCCTGCCAGAAAGTCCCGGTGCCCGGAGGCGGTGAGCTCATTGGTGGCGGCGCCGGTACGTTCGGTGGTGCCTTCAGCAATGCCGTTGTCGAGGCCCATGCCGTTGGGCAACGAGATATGGCCAGGCATCATGCGTTTAGAAATTTCGACGGTGACCTCAGCTTCGCCACTCGGCGTTTTAAGCAGTGCCATGTCGCCGTTGTTGAGCGAAAATTTTGCGGCATCCTCGGGACACATACGTAACGCGCCCTCGGCATCTTTCTTGCGCCAGCCTTTAGGTCGCAATACAGTGTTGGCCGTGTAAGCGCGCCGTTCGCCGGCGGACAATACAAACGGAAAATTTTCGTCGGTGATTTCTTCCGGGCCGTCTGCCAGGGATTCCAGCGCCGGCATCAATTCCGGGATGAGCGCCCGAATTTTTTGATTGGGTGTGCGCACTCGCGTCCACGAGGCGTCATCCTCGTCCTCGGAGTAAACGAAGCCTCGGTCGCTTTCTATGATTTTATCGAACAATGCTTCGCCGAGGGCGGGGCCTTCACCTTCGAGGCCCGCGCGTCTGACTGATGCGGGTTCGCGGCTCGCCACGAAGTGGGCGACGCCCCATAGGGTGGCGGCCTGTTCGTAGCCCTCGGGCAGGGAATCTGCCAACACCCGATACATCACGACATTCGAATAGTGTTTGACCTTGGGATTGACTTCGCAGGCATCGAAGAACGCTTTTGCGAAAGCGTCGCGTCCCTGTATCTCGAGCGTCTTTTTTAGCCCAATTACCTCTTCGGGCATTTCGCCGATGGCTTCGAGCAGGCGGGCGTGGATTTCCGCTTCTATCAGCACGTCGCTGTCGGCCGGCGGCTTCATAATAGGTTTGCGCAGGTGGAAGTGGTTGTTGGGATACTCGAAATTGAAAAATGTCGCTTCCGATTTCTCGTATTGGGTGGCCACCGGTAATACGTAGTCGGCGTGGCGCGCTGTCTCAGACATGTTGACATCGATGACGACGGTTAAATCGAGTTTGCGCATAGCCTCCACGAATTTTTCGGTGTCTGCCAGTGAGTGCGCGGGATTCGCCGTTTCGATCAGCATCGCGCGGTATCGGTCGGGGTGGTCCGAAAGAATTTCTTCGGCGATCACATTGCACGGCACCATACCGCCAAGCATGGGTGCGCCGGCGACGGGCGAGGTGCGGGAGAGGGAGGTACTGCCGTTCATGAGCGGGCGCATAGTGTTCGGGATAAATTGTGAGCCTTTTTTCCCGAAGCTGCCGGTCACAAGCCACGCGAGCCGTTGCAGATAGCTGACAAGCGTTGAGTGACGGTTCATCTGGGTGCCGAGATCTTCATACCAGGCGACCGAATCGGCCCTTGCGATCAAGGTCGCAAGTTCGCGCAGTTCAGATTCCGGTACGCCGGCGTGAGCGCTGTAGTCGGCGATGGGAAGCTGCTCAAAGGCCGGGCGAACCTCTTCCCATTCGACCACGTGCTCAGCCATCCAGTCCTGATGTTCCAGGCCGTCCTGCACGATGATCGCGATCATTGCGGCCAGCGCCCAGGCGTCGGTACCGGGCTTCACCCGAATATGATGGTCGGCAATTTCGGCTGTCTCGCTGACGCGGGGGTCAAAGACGACTAGTGCACGGTCGGGGTCTTTGGCGATTTCACGCAAGGCCACGCGTGAGCGCTGTACGCCATGGGAGTGCCAGGGGTTTTTACCGATGAAGATGGCGACCTGGCAATGTTCAAAGTCGCCGGTGCGGGCGTAGGCACCAAACATTTTGTTGGCCACCCAGCCTTCGCCGGTTTTTTCTTGGGCGAGTGCATTGGAACGATACTTTCCGCCCAGGGCGCTGGTGGTCGTTATGCCATAGGCGCCCGGCAGGTGATTGCCCTGACCGCCACCGCCGTAATAGAAGATTTTGTCGCCGCCGTACTCATCGCGAATGGCCATGAATCGACCGGCGATTTCGTTGATGGCGGTATCCCAGTCGATGCGCTCGAAACTGCCGTCATCCTTGCGGCGCAATGGGTGCGTCACCCGGTCGGGACTGTTCTGGTAGAAGTCGACGCGCGACGCTTTCTGGCACAGATAACCCTGCGAGCCGGGATGCGCGTCATCACCACGCACTTTTTCAATCCGGCGGCCATCCTCGCTCAGTTTGACCTCGATGCCGCAGTTGTTTTCGCAAAGCACGCAGGCGGTCGGGTGCCATTCAGAC
>CAXGUU010000157.1:0-7642 GCA_964012875.1 uncultured bacterium | reverse complement strand
CTGTGGTGGGCCCCGAAATGGTCGGCAGGCCCAGGTTCGCGGAGCGCGTTCTAAGCCGGCAATTGAATGCAAGGACGCGACGGCGAGTGCGTCGTCATCATTTAAAGGTGGCAGGATTCCGGTAAGGCGGGTCGCAAGCATGGACTTGCCAGTGCCCGGCGGGCCGATCATCAGCAGCTTGTGGCCCCCGATGCTGCGAGCTCCAACGCACGACGGACCTGCTGTTGGCCATAAACGTCGGCGAGATCCGGCAACGACAGCGACGCGCTCATCGGGTGTCCAGGCTGGCATAAAGGCAGAGTTTCAACTTCGCCAAGGTGTGCCGCGACATCGCGCAGGTTTCCCGCTGCACCAATGCGGGCATCCGGCACGAGGCAGGCGCTGCCGGCACTGTTGGAACTGATGATAAGGTCGCGCCCAGCGCGCATACAGTCGACCTCAGTCGCTATGCCTGTGCAAACGGTTCGCAGCGAGCCATCGAGCGCAAGCTCTGCGACGAACTCGTTGTGCTCAAGTATTCCCGCCAGAATCTGGTCGGAAGCAGCGAGGATGCTGACCGCAATCGCCAGACCAAAGCGTGCGCCGTCCTTGAGCACGTCACTTGGCGCAAGATTGATCGTGATCCGGCGTTGCAGAAATTCAAGGCCCGAATTGATTATAGCCGAGCGCACCCGCTCGCGGCTTTCACGAACAGCTGTTCCCGGCAGGCTGGCCGGTGAGCATGATGGCAGACCGCTCGAGAGATGTATCTCAATGCGGATGGATAGTGCTTCGCTGCTATGCATGCAGCGTCTGAATGCGACGGCTGAATGCGACGGCTAGTCCCATGCTATCCCTGCTTTTCGTTGCGACCGCTTCCTGCGATCTTGTGGGAAACTTTAGCTAACCATCGTCGCCAGCGTCGAGTCTCCCGATCTGACCGTGGCTCTGCTCCAGCTCGGTGAGCTTTTCTGCAAGGCTTTCAAGTTTTTCGCGCGTCCGGAGCAAGACTAGGCTCTGGGCTTCAAACTCTTCGCGCGTAACCAAATCCATTCGTGAGAGCACGCTCTCAATCAGAGGTTTGAGTGCTTGCTTCAGGTCTTCTCGTAGCAAGCCTGCGTCACCTGGCAGCAGCGCGACGATGCGTTCGGCTGCCTGTTCAATCTTGCGCAGTTCGATCACGTTAGAGGCTCCTGATACGTCGTTTCAATTTTTACCGATTGCGCTCCGCTTGTTGCGCATAAATCGTGCGAGCCCCGTTTTTTCACGCATCGGTTTGGTGCGCGAACTGACCGTGACTTGGCCCATTTTGTGCCACAGGCTCGGAGCCAGAAAGGATTTCGTTTCAGATTCAGGCAATTAGCAGTCGTGGCACGCATGATGCAACGCAACGTAGCAACTCTCAAGTTTTGCGGCGCTGATTAGGTATCCGATTCGGGGCACACATGAAATTGGTTTCAGCAATCATTAAGCCATTCAAGATCGATGACATCCGAACTGCGGTTGCGGCGACCGGGGTTCGGGGGATGACTGTCAGCCAAGTGAAGGGCTTTGGCCGCCAGAAGGGCCGAATAGAGCTCTATCGGGGAGCAGATTACGTCCTTGATTTCCTGCCGAAGTCAAAGCTTGAACTCGCGGTTGTAGACGACCAGGCCGAAGCGGTCGTACATGCCATCAAAGGGGCTGCGTGGAGTGGACGAATCGGTGACGGCAAGATTTTCGTCACCGATCTACCGCAAGCGACCCGGATCAGGACGGGCGAATCCGGAACAGACGCGATATAGAGCGTCTCGCCAAACCCAAAATGTCAACTTAATCGAAGAGGAAAGCACAGTGGACGCTTCTGTAATTGAAGTTAAGTACGCGCTGGATACATTCTATTTTCTGGTAATGGGCGCGTTCGTAATGCTGATGGCCTGCGGTTTCGCAATGCTGGAAGCGGGACTTGTAAGAACTAAAAATACGGCAGAAATTCTGACCAAGAACATGGTGCTTTATGCGGTAGCCTGCATTATGTATATGCTGTGCGGATACACGTTAATGTATCCGGGCGACGGCGTGAGTGCACTCTGGCCCGGCCTGCCGAGCATCCTCGGCGGTGCCGACAACGCGGCTGCCGATGTGATCGCCAGTGAAGGCGAGATTTATTACTCGGGCTTGTCAGACTTCTTCTTCCAGGCCGTATTTGTCGCCGCGGCGATGTCGGTGGTGTCCGGGGCCGTTGCTGAACGCATGAAGCTATGGTCCTTCCTGATGTTTGCCGTCGTGATGACCGGTTTTATCTACCCTATCGAAGGCTATTGGAAATGGGGCGGTGGATTCCTTGACCAGAAGGGGTTCCTCGATTTCGCGGGCAGCGGGGTGGTGCACATGACTGGTGCGGTCGCGGCGCTGGTCGGGGTCCTGTTACTCGGGCCACGCAAGGGTAAATACGGCGCCGACGGTCGCATTAACCCGATGCCGGGCGCCAATCTGCCACTGGCGACCCTGGGTACATTCCTGCTCTGGTTCGGCTGGTTCGGATTTAACGGCGGTTCGGAACTTGTCGTTTCGAACATTGAGGAGGCGAATGCGGTCGCGCGTATATTCGTCAATACGAACACTGCTGCAGCCGGCGGCTGTGTGGCTGCAATCATTATGGCGCGCCTCATGTTCGGCAAGGCGGACCTGACCATGGCCCTGAACGGGGCGCTCGCCGGTCTTGTTGCGATCACGGCTGAGCCGCTGACTCCCACCCCACTGATGGCGACCGTTATAGGCATGGTGGGCGGTGTAATTGTGGTCTTCTCAATCGTGGGACTTGACCGCGTCCGGATCGATGATCCCGTAGGGGCGATTTCAGTTCATGGTACCTGTGGGATCTGGGGGTTGCTGGCCGTATGCCTTACCAATTCCGATGCATCGCTGATGGCTCAGCTGCTCGGGATTGTGATGATATTCGGATGGGTCGCCGCGATGTCCGGTATCGTTTGGTTTGCCCTCAAGTCGACTGTCGGTATCCGCGTGAGCGAAGAAGAAGAAGCTGAGGGCGTGGACATTGGTGAATGCGGTCTTGAGGCCTACCCAGAATTCGTAAACAACTAAAAGACCACGTATACGGAAATGATTTTTTTCAGCTCGCTTCCATCACTGAAGCTCCTGGGGCGTCTTGCATGCCCCTTTCTTAATTGCGCAACCATGTGGGTGTCGCAAAATGCGGATTCCAGGGCGGTTGGGGTTAGATTAGCGGTCGTGCGTTAATGCGAGCGGAACCGAACGGGCGGACGGCATCGGGTTCGCGACGAACACCCGGGAACTGAAAACAGGACTACAAAGCATTTGAATTGACTCAAAAGATGAGTCGGATTGGAGAGGTACCATGAAATTAATTACAGCGATTATTAAACCGTTCAAACTCGACGATGTGCGTGAAGCGCTATCAGAGCGCGGCGTGCATGGCATGACCGTGACAGAACTGAAGGGGTTCGGTCGGCAGAAAGGCCACACGGAACTCTATCGGGGTGCTGAATACGTCGTTGATTTCCTGCCCAAAATAAAAATCGAAGTTGCCGTCGGCGATGAGCAACTCGACGAGGTGGTGGACACCATCAGGGGCGCGGCCAACACGGAATCAATCGGTGACGGCAAGATTTTTGTGAGCGAACTGCTCGAAGTCGTCCGCATTCGAACCGGGGAAACCGGTGCGGACGCGGTATAGGGCGTGTATTGGAGCGAAACAACGTTTATTGGTATGAAAGTTTGGAATAACTAGGAGAGTAGTTATCGTGTTGCGAGTATCTTTTGGATTTGCATTATTTTTCGTATCTCACCTCGCCGCTGCCGATGATCTGGACACCGGCGACACGGCCTGGATGCTGACGTCGACAGCGTTGGTTTTATTCATGACCCTGCCAGGGCTGGCACTGTTTTATGGCGGCCTCGTGCGCAGCAAGAATACGCTGTCAGTCTTGATGCAGTGCTTTGCGCTCGCATGCCTGATGTCGCTGTTGTGGATGTTCGGCGGTTATGGCCTGGCGTTTGGCGATGGCGGGCCACTGCACGCCTATATCGGCGGCGGCAACATCATGCTTGGTGATGTCACCCGCGCGGCGATGAGTGGAACCATGCCTGAATCGGTCTTTGTGATGTTCCAGATGACGTTTGCCATCATTACGCCGGCGCTCATCGTTGGCGGGTTCGCCGAGCGCATGAAATTCTCCGCCGTCCTGCTGTTCAGTACTTTGTGGCTGTTCGTCGTCTACATTCCAGTCTGCCATTGGGTCTGGGGTGGCGGTTGGCTCGGCGAAATGGGGTTGCTTGATTTTGCCGGTGGAACGGTCGTGCATATCAACGCTGGTGTTGCGGCAATTGTTGCAGCCTTGGTGCTTGGCAATCGCAAAGGCTTTCCTCAGGCCGCGATGCCACCGCACAATTTGACGATGACCGTGACCGGCGCTTCGATGCTATGGGTCGGCTGGTTCGGCTTTAACGCAGGCAGTGCCGTTGCTGCGAACCAGGACGCTGGCATGGCGATGCTGGTTACCCATATATCTGCAGCAGCGGGGTCGCTTGCCTGGATGCTGATCGAATGGTTTAAGCACGGCAAGCCCAGTGTTCTCGGCATCGTAACCGGCATGGTTGCCGGACTCGGCACCATCACGCCGGCATCGGGCTACGTGGGCCCCGTGGGCGCACTGTGCATCGGCCTGGCTGCCGGCGTGGTGTGTTATTTCGCGACTCAAACGATCAAACGAACCCTCAAGATCGATGATTCGCTCGACGTCTTTCCAGTACACGGTGTCGGGGGCATTCTCGGTACAATGCTGGCAGGCGTATTTATTTCCGAGCAATTTGGCGGTGCCGGCTTTGCGGAAGGGGTGACGATGGGCTCACAGCTCACAACCCAGGCCATTGGCGTCGTGGCGACGGTGGTCTGGTGCGCCGTTGCGACCTTCGTGCTCTTGAAATTGACTCAGGCGCTCGTTGGTCTGCGCGTGACGACTGATACCGAGACTGAAGGTCTGGATTTGGCCGAGCACGACGAGCGCGGTTATATCCTCTAAGTCACTTCCGCCGTTCAGGGTCCCCGGGCATCACTGGTGCCCGGGGACTGGATGTGCCAATGGTGGCTCGGGAAATTCCGGCGATTCATCCGTAGAATCCTCCGCTTACGTTGCCCTAGCGGCCTTCCAACCTACCGATTCGCCCACAAAATTCTACAATGCAGACATTCCCATGCTCGGGATGTGGGCATACAATATGCCTGTTCGCCGCTGCAGGGTAACGATCAACTTTTCGGTGACCGCAGAGCATGACGACGTTTAGCTCAGCAGTGATACCTCTTATTTAATGTTTTGAAATCGACAGCGTCGCGCGCTAGGTACCAGCAGTAAACAAGCCATGGCAGACGGTCAACTAGTAGATACAAACATCCTCAAAACACTGGTTCCGCCGGATGCGCTAAATGCGGAGAACTTCCAGGAACTGGCAGGAAAGGCCTTCGTCGAAGAGCTTCCGGCCGGGGAAACGATTTTTAAGGCGGGTGAGGTAGACCGCAAAAACTGTTATTTGCTCGAAGGCGAGGTATCGCTGGTCGACGACGAAGGTGGAAGTTCGACCGTACGTGGCGGTACTGACGAAGCCAAACACCCGCTGGCGAATCTGCAGCCACGCGCGCAAACGGCGAAAACGAAGTCCGCCTGCAAGATCACGCGTTTCGACAGTGATTTACTCGATATATTGTTGACGTGGGATCAGCTTTCCGGGATCGAAGTCAACGAAATTCAGGTCGACGAGGACGACGACTGGATGACGAAGATTTTGCAGTCGCCGGCGTTCCTGCAGGTACCGCCAGCAAATATCCAGGCGATGTTCATGCGCATGCAGGAAGTCCCGGTGAGTGCCGGTGAGGTGGTGATCAATCAGGGTGACGATGGTGATTACTATTACATCATCAAGCACGGCACGGCCAAGGTCACGCGCGCATCGAAAACCGGTTCAGATTTAACCCTCGCTACACTCAAAGAAGGCGATGCCTTCGGTGAAGAGGCACTGCTGTCCGAGGCCAAGCGTAACGCGACCATTACGGTGGCAACGGAAGGGACTCTGATGCGCCTTTCCAAAGAAGATTTCAACGCGCTTCTGAAGGAACCGGTGCTGAGTTGGCTGACGCTCGATGAAGCGAAAGAACAAATAAGCGTCGGGGGCAAACTCCTCGATGTCCGCCTTGAAAGCGAACACCAGAATAACGGCCTTGAAGGCAGCGTTAACATTCCCTTGTTCATGCTCCGCCTGAAGACCGATTCACTGGCGCCCGATGTGCCCTATATCGTGTATTGCGATACCGGGCGCCGGAGTTCTGCGGCGGCATTTCTTCTCAGTGAGCGCGGGTTCGAAGCCTACGTTTTGCAGGGTGGATTGATAGGGCAGGGTACTGAAGCAGCTGCCGGTTAGATCCCCCCCGGCCAGGGCCAACCCTGGGTCGGACTCCCCGGCCCGGGTGTTATGAACGCGAGATTTTCTGCTCCGCCGGACGACCAGCTGTACTACTGCGTCGTCGGCTTTCCGATCGCCCACAGTAAATCACCGCAAATCCATCACGCGTTTGCGGCGCAGTTTGGAATTGACCTGGTTTACGATCGGGTTGAAGTCAAAAGTGGCGACCTCGCTTCAGCGCTGGCATCGTTTCGAGAGTGTGCCGGTCGCGGTCTGAACGTGACTTTACCCCTAAAAGAAGAAGCATTCGCGCTCGGCGCTACATCCACGGAGCGGGCGCGCGTCGCCGGGGCTGCCAATACCGTCTGGTTCGACGAGGAGGGCCAGATTCATACCGACAACACAGACGGCGTCGGTCTGTTGCGTGACCTTACTGTTAACCTACAGCTTAGCCTGGAGGGTTCAACAGTTTTATTGCTGGGGGCGGGCGGGGCTGCTCGCGGCGTTATGTTACCGCTCCTCCAGGCCGGGTTGTCTGAACTCAGGATAAGCAACAGGAGCCCGGAAAAGGCCGCCGCCCTGGCTTCGGACTTCAGCATTCACGGCCGTGTAACAGTGACACCCTGGGGAGAGGTTGGGAGCGGTCCGCCGGATTTGGTAATTAACGCAACGTCGATGAGCCTTGAAGGACAGGTTCCGCCACTGCTTGAAAGCACTCTCGGGGTGCGTACCAGCTGCTACGATATGATGTACGGCAGTGAGCCGACGGCATTCGTTCGATGGGCATTGGCGGCGGGGTGCCCGGCCTCGGACGGGTTGGGGATGCTGGTGGAACAGGCGGCGGAGAGCTTTCGGATTTGGCATGGCTGCATGCCTGTAACCGCGCCGGTAATGACGACTCTGCGGAACGACCTGTCGCATCCCTAGCGGTGCCGCTGGCCTCGACGGGCGCGGAATTGGCAATTCGGGGCGGTCGGTCACCGTCTTTATTCACATTAGCCGTGCGCCGCGACGACTGATTAGGACTTATCGGCTGAATCGCTGGTAGTGCGATAGTTATTATTCATAACTATTTGATTCAAAATAATTAATATGAAAATGGATAAATATTTGCCGTTTTGTCCGATCGACTGTGACTATCGCGGTAAATGGCAGTACCGCACCGATGATTCACAAGCTTATCCACAGGATCTGTGAGTAACCTGAAATATCGGGTTTGGACGTCACAGGCGTGTGAATCTAACGGCTA
>CAXGUU010000156.1:0-7719 GCA_964012875.1 uncultured bacterium | reverse complement strand
ACCAGCACCGTGTCGATCATCGGCAGATCGGATGCCACGGGTACGCGGTAATCGAGAAAGCCGGTGTTCTGGAGTTGGCCGTCGTCGTTGTACACGTACTCTTCGTTGATGGCCCAGCCAATGCCTTGAACGGCGCCCCCCTGAAGTTGCCCTTCAACATAGCTCGGATGAATGGCCTTGCCGACGTCCTGAATAGCGGTATAACGCAGGACGGTCACGGCGCCGGTCTCGGGGTCAACTTCGACGTCGCATACGTGGGTACCGAATCCGGGGCCGGCACCCTGCGCGCTGATATTAGCCTTGCCGCTGATCGCGCCGCCGGTTTTGTCCGCCTTGCTGGCGATATCGGCCATTGAAAGCGGCTTGTGCTTGTCCGTTTCGATACACACGGCGCTGCCGTCTTTCCATTCGACCTGGTCGATGTCCACATCCCACATCTTGGCCGCACGTCGGCGCATGTCGTTGACGGCATCTTCGGCCGCTTCAATCACCGCTTTACCGGTTGCGAAGGTAACCCGGCTGCCGCCGGTCACCATGGAGAACGGGACCGACTCGGTGTCGGCAACCTGCGGCTTGATGCGGTTGACATCAATGCCCAGCACTTCTGCAGCCATCAGCGCCATCGACGCGCGTGAGCCACCGATGTCAGGGTTGCCGGTAACCACGATGACGGTGCCATCTTCAGCCACGATAACTTCGGCGCTCGAGGTTCCGCCGATGTTGAACCAGAAACCGGAGGCCACCCCGCGGCCCTGGTTGGGCCCGAGCTTCGCTTTCAGATTGGGGTGCTGCTCAGCGGCCTGCAGGGTTTCGAGGTAGCCGATGCGACCGAATTTGACGCCGTAGGGAGCCTGGGTGCCTTCGATCGCGGCATTCATTTTGCGAATCTTGATGGGATCAATACCCAGCGATTGCGCCAGTTCGTCGAGGCAGGATTCGACCGCGAACGCAGCCACCGGGGCACCAGGGGCACGGTAGGCGGCGGCCTTGGGTCGATTCACGACCACGTCGTAGCCGACGCAGGTGATGTCTTTCATGTTGTAGGGTGCGAAACCCGTCATGCAGCCCAGACCGACCGGAGAACCCGCAAAGGCACCGGCTTCGTACTTGAGTTCAAGATCGCCGGCAACCAGGGTGCCGTCCTTCTTCGCACCCAGTTTGCAGCGTGCGATGCCGCCCGAGGTCGGGCCGGTGGCGCGCATCACTTCATCTCGCGTCATGACCATTTTCACGGCGCGTCCCGCCTGTTTGGCCAGCATCACCGCCAGGGGTTCAAGATAGATGACGGTCTTGCCGCCAAAACCACCACCGATTTCAGCCGGAATGACCTTGACCTTGGCGGTGTCCAGGCCGCAGAACCTGGCTGTGAATGCGCGCACCATGAACTGGCCCTGACTTGAACACCAGATGGTCGCCATGCCATCGGCCGAAATGCTGGCGACGCATGCATGCGGTTCGATGTAGCCCTGATGGACGGTTTGAGTTGAATATTCCCGCTCGATGATCACGTCCGCCTTTTTGAACGCATCTTCCGCGTTACCCAGGCGAAATTCGGCGCGCGAGGCGATATTGGAATCTTTCTTCGGCTCGGGTTGAACGTTGGCGGTGCGCATGCCCTTGTGCAGAATCGGGGCGCTTTTTTTGGTCGCGTCGGCGACGCTCATTACGGGCTTGAGGACCTGGTATTCCACTTCAACCAGCTCTGCAGCGCGGCGTGCGATGGCGGGGCTGGTCGCCGCGACGGCGGCGACGGCGTGACCGTCGTAGAAGACCTTATCGCGTGCGATGACATTGCGCGACAAATCGTAGTAGCTGACCACGACTTCACCAACGGCCTTGTCGGCCGGACTCAGCTGCGGAAAGTCCTTGCCCGTGATCACGGCTTTGACGCCCTTGAGTTTGAGCGCCTTATCGACATTGATCTTCTTGATTTTGGCATGTGCGTGTGGGCTTCTGACCACGGCACCGTGAATCATGTCGTTGACGGAAAAATCGGCGCCAAAATTGGCTTTGCCTGTGACTTTGTCGACTCCGTCGGGGCGCACCGGGCGCGTACCAATGTGTTTGAACTCGCGGCCGCTGTAGTCAATGATTTTGTTGATTTCGTCTTCGTTACCCATCGCTCATGCTCCTCGCATTTCTTCAGCGGCGTTCATGACGGCCTTAATGATCTTGTCGTAGCCCGTGCAGCGGCAAAGATTCCCTGCCAGCCAGTAACGCGCTTCGGTTTCAGTCGGATTGGGGTTTTCTTCCAGCAGGGCCTTGGCCGCGACGATAAAGCCCGGTGTGCACACACCGCACTGAAGGGCAGCCTCGGTCAGAAAGTGCTTTTGCACCGGGTGCAGGTTTTCGCCATCGGCGACCCCTTCAATGGTTTCTACGTTCCTGCCCTCGGCTTCAATGCCTAGCACCAGGCAGGAGCAGACGAGCGTGCCGTCCAACATGACACTGCATGCACCGCAGTCGCCCGAAGCACAGCCCTCCTTGCTGCCGGTGAGCCCGAGTTCGTCCCGCAGACAATCGAGCAGGGTCTGCTCGGTTTCACACAGGAACTCGGTATCGTCCCCGTTGATCTTGGTGGTTACGTGATGTTTTGCCATCGGTCTTAGTCCTTCAGTTTTCTGCCCTCAGGCGCTGGCCCGGTCGTAAGCAATCCTGGCGGCGCGCTTTGCAAGTACGCCGGCGACCTTAGTGCGGTATTCAACCGTGCCACGCTTGTCGTCGATTGGATTGCAGGCGGCGCTGGCAGCGCTGCTCAAAGCTTCAAGTGCGTCGTCGTCCAGCGACGATCCGACCAGGGCTTTGGCGGCCGCCTTCACCAGTAGCGGCTTTGGCGCCACCGCGCCGAGCGCAACGCGCGCGTCGGTGATTACGCCCTTGGTGTCGACTGTCAGGTTGACGCCTGCGCCCACGACGGCGATGTCCATTTCCGTGCGCGGAATGAATCGCAGGTAGGCGTCGGCTGATCGTTTTGGCCGCGACGGCAGGAAGATACTGACGACGAACTCGCCTTTTTTCAACGAGGTTTTGCCAGGCCCGGTGACAATGTCTTCAACTCTGGCTGTGCGTGTGCCTTTGGGACCGGCGATTTTCACGGTTGCTCCGGCGGCGATCATGCCGGGCACGGAATCAGCTGCGGGCGAGCCGTTGCACAGGTTGCCACCCAGCGATGCCCGTCCCTGAATCTGGGTTGAGCCAATCAGTTCCAGTCCTTCCACCACGCCGGGCCAGGCTTTACAAACGGCCTTGTTCTTGCCGAGCGTTGCGCCTGATACGGCGGCGCCAATGCGGAAGCCATTTTTCTCTCTCTTGATCTGCGTGAGTTCCGGTATGTCTTTCAAATCGACGATTAAACCTGGCTTGACCATGCCGGCGCGCAGCTGCACCAGCAGGTCGGTACCGCCGGCAAGCACTTTCGCTTTGCCCCTGGCGTTGCCGAGTATTTTGATTGCTTCCCGAACGGTCTTCGGGCGCGCAAATTGAGTCTCTGCCACATTTCCCCCAATACTTTGAATTCAGGCGAAGCCGCCTATGGTACACCGCTTCGCGGTGCGTTTATGTCTCAACTCGGCAAGCGCAGGACACCCTTGGCGACGATATTCCGCTGGATCTCGTTTGAGCCACCGTAGATGGTTGCCGGGCGCGCATTGTAGAACTGGCTCAAAACGTCGACCTGGGTATCTCCGAACTCTATTTTGCCGGTCCGCGCGCCGGCCGTGCCAGCTGTTTCGACCATGAGTTCGGTAATCCGCGCGAAGGTTTCGGTGGCCCAGACTTTTAGCATCGAGACGTCGGGTCCAAGTGGCTCGCCGCGACGGACCATGTCTGCGTAGCGCTGATAGATCGATTCCAGGTCAAGCACATCGAGTTTGAGGCGCACGTAAGTGTCAGCAAAAGCGGCATCGTCAAACAGCCGCGCGGCGTCAGCGATGTCGCCCAGGCGCATGATGGCGTATTGCGACTGCTTCGGGCTGCCGAGAAAGATGCGCTCGAATCCGAGCAGGGCCTTGGCAATGGTCCAGCCCTGGTTGATGTGCCCGACCAGGGCGTCGGCAGGGACGCGGACGTCGTCCAAAAAAACTTCGCAGAACTCTTCGTGCCCGGCAATGTTCTTGATCGGGCGAATGGTGACGCCGGGTTGTTTGAAATCGATCAGGAAAAAACTGATGCCTTCCTGTTGTTTGCCTTCTTTCGAAGTGCGCGCAAGGCAGAACATGTGCGTCGCGTCCTGCGCCAGCGTGGTCCAGGTTTTCTGCCCGTTGATGACGAATTCGTCGCCGTCGGGCAGCGCTTCGGTTCTGAGGCTCGCCAGGTCGGAACCGGCATTAGGTTCAGAATAGCCCTGACACCAGATGTGCTCGCCGGCCAGGATACTCGGCAGGTACTGCGCCTGCTGTTCCGGCGTACCGTGCTGGATCAGCAGAGGCCCCACCATGATGACGCCCATGTCGGGTGCGCGACCGACACCCCAGCGTTCCAGCTCTTCGATCCATACCATGAGCTTCGACGGTGACAGGCCCATGCCGCCGTGTTCGGCCGGCCAGGCCGGCGCTACCCAGCCTTTCCGCGAGAGCGTCATGTACCACGGTTTGATTTCTTCCCAGCGGTGACGACGCGACGGGTATCGTTCTGATTCCGGATATTCCGCCTCGAGAAAACGTCGAACAATGTGGCGGAAAGCGTCGTCGCTGATGCTGTCCCAATCGCCGTTGTCGGGTTCAGCGATGTCAGCATGGGCCAGTTTGTCGCCGCTGTCGTCGTCAGCTTGTTGCATCACCAACGGCGCCAGCGAACGGGCGTGGTGAGAGGCATTGCCGTAACGGGCGGATAACACGAGCGCGCGGTTCAAAAACAGGCCGACGTCGCACTCATCGGTGTAACCGATGCCACCGTGGAGCTGAACCGCCTGGCGGCAGATCTGCAATGCGGCTTCGCTGGCGCGATATTTCGCGCGACTCGCGCAGCGCTGCCGGCAGCCGGGATCAGTTTCGCGGTCATAGCAATCGAGTGTTTCTTCGAGCACTGCCACGGCCAGCGATTTTTGAATGAACAGATCGACCGCCCGATGCTGGAGCGCCTGAAAACTGCCGATGGCCTTGCCGAATTGCTGACGCGTCTTGAGGTATTCAAGTGTTACGTCGAATGCTTGCTCGGCGATGCCGACGAGATAGGCGGCACTCGCCAGCGTACCGTGTTCCGACGCCAGCGCGATGAGTGATTGGGCGTCAGCGCCAGTGGCGAGGATGTTCGAGGCGTCGACCCTGGTCGCATTGAACGTCACGTGGCCCGCACTGCTGCCGTCGGCGAGGGCTTGGGGCGCTGTTTCAACGCCGCCGGCGTCCGTCGGGATGGCCGCGATGACGGCGTCGCCATCCATGTTTGCCGCGACGAGCAGGAGCTGCAGTGCGCCGGCGTCGGGCACGTCAAACGCGATACCATTGGCGACATAGTCGTCTCCTTCGCGTGTGATCGCGATGGGCGCGCCGCTGCCCCCGGGCACATCGGATTCGCGGGCCAGGTGGGCGCCGGCAACTATGGTTCCGGTGATCACATCGTCCAGCAGTGCGGCGCCATTGTCGGACCGGCTCAAAATCGTAGTCGCGACGACACCCGACTCAATCATGGGCTCTGTGGCGACGACCCTGCCCAGCTCACGGCACACGGCCCCTGCAGCCACTATGCCGAGGCCCAGGCCAGCGGCGCTTTCGGGCACAACGATGCCGCTCCACCCAAGTTCACACATTTCCCGCCACAGCACTGGGTTGAAGGACGGACTGGCGCCGCGCAAATCGCGAATGCGCGCTATAGACAGGGTCCTGCCGCAAAAATCCGCGGCGCTGTCTTTCAGCAGATCGATCGTTTCATGATCAGTTTCGTTTAGCGCCGGGGTCGGTTCGGCCATGGGTCGATGCTCCGCTCACTGGATTAAGCATGAGATGATAAATCGAAACGCGACCAGTGGCAGCGAAGCCAAGGCGCGGTGGTTCAACGAAGAGGAGAAACGCGTGAATCCTGAGGTTGTAAGACTCGATGTCGAAAATTACGTGGGCGTAGTGACCTTGGCCAACCCGCCAGTGAATGCGCACAGCCAGCAGCTGCTGTCAGAAGTCGCCTGGACCTTCGATACCATCAGTGACCGCGACGATATTCGGGTCGCCATCCTGACCGGCGAAGGAAAATGCTTTTGTGCCGGGGCGGATATCAAGGAGCGCGTCGGCAAAACACCTGAAAACGGCGATCACTGGCAGAACTCGCGACGCGCCCGCGAGGCCTATCACAGCATCATGGAATGCCAGAAGCCGGTGATCGCAGCCATCAACGGTCCCGCCCTCGGTGGCGGCCTTGCGCTCGCTGCCTCTTGCGACATTTTGTTGGCGAGCGAAAAGGGTTGCCTCGGCCTGCCTGAAATCAACGTTGGTCTGCTTGGCGGTGGCCGCCACTGCCAGCGCCTGTTCGGCCATTCGCGCCAGCGGCGCATGATGCTGACAGGACTGCGCGTGTTTGGCCCGGAGCTCTATCGCCTGGGGGTCGTCGAAGCCTGTACCAGCCCGGACGAACTGATGAATGAAGCTATGGCATTGGCCAAGGAAATAGCGGGCAAGAGCCCCGTGGCCACCAAGCTTGCCAAGCACGCTCTCAATCAGATTGAAGAGATGTCGCTGCGCGATGGCTACCGCTTTGAGCAAACTATGACCGGGCAGTTGAGCAAGACCGAGGATTCCAGGGAAGCCATGCGAGCCTTCGTTGAAAAACGGGAACCCGTGTTCAAGGGCAGGTAACGGCGCTCGTATAATGGCGCAAGCGAAAATCCCGGGGAGGACCCAGATGACGATTGAGTTTCATGACCCGCGCGGCGAGACCCGCGTGGCGCCGGAGCCGTACACGCTCTCTCATGATTTGGAGGGTGGGCCGAAAGTCGGGCTGCTGGCCAACAATTTTCCTGATTCCGTCGCGTTTCTGGATGCGGTCGAAGCAGCACTGGGCGCAGACGTTCCGGATGCGGAATTTATTCGTTACGAGAAACCGGGCGCATCGGCACCGGCGACCGATGACCTGGTCCGGCAGATTGCGACCGAGTGTGACGTACTCGTCACCGCATACGGTCATTGAGGCAGCTGTACTTCCGGCACCGTGCGTGACGGCATCGCAGTGGCAAGAGCAGGGCGGCCTTCGGTGTCGTTCGTGACTTCGAAATTTGAACCCCAGGGCGACTTCGTCGCCCGGGCTGAAGGCATGCCCGATGTGCCGCGGGTGATCGTGCCTCATCCGGTAGCGGGTATTGGCGCCGACGCCATGGCTGAGCTCGCGCGGGAAATTTCGGCGGAAGTGCTCGGACGCTTGAGAGAAGGGTAGCCAGGTCATGTTAAGCGCCATCGACGAAGCCGCAGCGATCGAACACTTACACGAAATTGGAGCGACTGACGGCCTGCCGGTGATCGTGCCGACGACGGACCGCGTCGAGCGCCTGGTACTGGCTAGCGGCCTCGACCCTGACATCGAGCTGGGCGAGATGGGCCCCGGATACGGTATCGCCACAGTCGAGAAAGTCGCGACGGCGGCGGTGATGGCGGGGTGCCTGCCTGACGTCGTGCCAGTCGTGGTTGCCGCGGTCAGGGCAATATGTCAGCCCGAGTTTGACCTGACGGAAATGCAGTGCACGACTCACTGCATTGCGCCGATGATCGTTGTGGGTGGACCGGTTGCGCGCGACTGCGGTTT
>CAXGUU010000155.1:0-7725 GCA_964012875.1 uncultured bacterium | reverse complement strand
CCCGACGCGAAAGCGCACCGGCGGCGCCCTGTTGGGCGACCGCATCCGCATGAATAGCCTGCGCCACGAGAATCTCTACATGCGCTCCATGGCGACCCGGCGGCAGCATCTCTCGACCAGCGCCATGCTCAGTGATGCCATCCTCTTTCTGAAGGCGGCCGGCTTTGAGATGGTCATCGTGGAAACCGCTGGCATTGGTCAGAGCGACAGTGAAATTGTCGATTTGGTCGATTTCCCCATGTACGTCATGACCAGTGAATATGGTGCCGCGACACAGCTTGAGAAGATCGACATGATCGATTTTGCTGAACTCATCGTGCTAAACAAGTACGACAAGCGCGGTGCCGAAGATGCGCTGCGCGATGTGCGCAAGCAATGGAAGCGCAATCACGCCAAATTCGATATCGAAGATGCCGATATCCCGGTCTATCCGACCATAGCGAGCCAGTTTAACGATCCGGGCCTGTCATGGATGTTCAAGAATCTGTGCGACCGGTTGACCGAGAAACTCGAACTCGATGCCGCGGGATGGGCGCCGGAAATTGGCACCAAAATGCGCGAACCGCGTGCGACCGTGCTGATCCCCGGTAAACGCGTCCGTTATCTCGCGGAAATCGCCGAGCAGGGTCGTGGCATCAACCAAGGCATCGAAGTCCTGTGCGAGGCCGCCAATCGTGCCCAGCACACCTTCGAGGCGCTGCGCGAACTGGCAGACGAGGCATTGCCCGCGAGCCTGGAACCGTACACCCAAACAGCGCTGACCGAAGGCGGTGACAAGTCATTGCTGACCCTGCGTCAGCGCTACAACGCCGCGCTTGATGATATTGGTCCCGAAGGACGCAGCCTGTTAATGGAGTGGCCGGCACGCCTCGGAGGCATCACCGCCGAGCAGTTCAGCTACCAGGTGCGCGGCAAAGACATCACCGGTGATAACTATGTCACCAGCCTCAGTCAGCAGCAGATCCCCAAGATCGCACCACCGCGTTTTAGCGGCTGGGGTGATTTGTTGCGGTTTCTCATGCGTGAAAACCTGCCAGGCGGTTACCCCTATACCGGCGGTGTGTTTCCTTACCGACGGGCTGGAGAAGATCCGACCCGCATGTTCGCCGGCGAAGGTACGCCGGAGCGCACCAATCGACGTTTTCACTATCTCTCCGAAGGCCAGCCCGCAGCGCGCCTGTCTACAGCGTTCGACTCGGTCACGCTGTACGGCGAAGACCCACACCTCAGGCCGGATATCTACGGCAAAGTCGGCAACTCCGGTGTTTCCATCGCCTCGGTGGACGACGCGAAGAAACTCTATTCGGGCTTCGACCTGTGCGCACCGACGACCTCCGTTTCAATGACCATTAATGGTCCTGCCCCGATCATCCTGGCTTTCTTCATGAACGCGGCGATTGACCAGCAGGTCGAGAAGCACCTCAGGGAAAGCGGTCAGTGGGCTGAGACTGAAAAGAAAATCGCCAAACTGTTCGACGGCAAGCAACGTCCGACTTATAAAGGCGAACTGCCGCCAACCAATGATGGTCTGGGCCTGGGACTGCTCGGCCTGTCGGGCGATCAGGTGGTCGACGCCGAGACCTACGCGCGCATTAAGGCGGAAACGCTGAAATCTGTTCGCGGCACCGTGCAGGCCGACATCCTCAAGGAGGATCAGGCCCAGAACACCTGCATTTTCTCGACCGAGTTCGCCATGAAAATGATGGGCGACGTGCAGGAATATTTCGTAGCCGGTCAGGTCCGCAATTTCTACAGCATCTCCATCAGCGGCTATCACATTGCCGAAGCCGGGGCGAACCCGATTTCCCAGCTCGCGTTCACACTCTCCAATGGTTTCACCATTGTCGAGTATTACCTCGCACGCGGCATGGCGATTGATGACTTTGCGCCGAACCTGAGCTTCTTCTTCTCCAACGGCATGGACCCGGAATACACGGTGATCGGTCGCGTTGCCCGACGTATCTGGGCCCGCGCAATGCGCGAACGTTACGGCGCGAGTCCGCGCAGCCAGATGCTGAAGTATCACACTCAGACGTCGGGCCGCAGCCTGCATGCGCAGGAGATCAGCTTTAACGACATTCGCACGACCCTGCAGGCGCTATATGCCCTGTTCGACAACACCAACAGTTTGCATACCAATGCTTACGACGAGGCCATTACCACGCCAACCGAGGAATCGGTGCGTCGGGCGGTCGCGATTCAACTTATTATCAATCGCGAATTTGGCCTCAACTTCTGTGAAAACCCGTGGCAGGGCTCGTTCATCGTCAACGAACTGACCGACCTGGTTGAAGAGGCGGTCTATCGTGAGTTTGAAAACATCTCTGAGCGTGGTGGCGTACTGGGTGCGATGGACACCATGTATCAACGCTCCAAGATCCAGGAAGAAAGCCTCTATTACGAACACAAGAAGCACGACGGCTCGCTGCCGCTGGTTGGCGTCAATACCTTCCTGCCCAAGGAGGGCAACGAAGACGAGGTGACGACGGTTGAACTGATGCGCTCGACCGAGGAAGAAAAAGCCGACCAGATTGGTTCGATCGAAAACTTCCAGGCGATCCATGGAGACCTGGGGCCAGAACAGCTCCGTGCCCTGCAGGATGTTGCACGTCGTCGCGATAACTGTTTCGAACAACTGATGGAAACGGTCAAACACGCATCGCTGGGCCAGGTTTCGAGCGCCTTGTACGACGTTGGCGGTGAATACCGACGCAACATGTAAAAGGGCTGATTCGGTGTTCGTCGATGCAGTGGGTAAAAGCCATCCGGTGGCGGGTGCTGACGCGCGTATTATTTCACTGGTGCCAAGCATCACCGAGCTCCTTTTTGCGCTCGGTCTGAAAAATAACGTGGTCGGGCGCACGGGTTTTTGCGTGCATCCCAAACAAGCACTGCGCACAGTACCGAAACTAGGCGGTACCAAGGACGTTGATATCGACGCCCTGTTTGCGCTCGAACCCACGCATGTCATCGTGAACATCGACGAAAATGAACGACCCTTGTACGAAACCTTGCTGGGCAAGGTGCCGCACGTGGTCGTCACCCACCCCAATGCGCCGGAAGACAATCTGGAACTTTACCGCCTGCTCGGCGGTATTTTTGCTCGCGAAGCCGAGGCGACACGGCTATGTGCCGAGTTCGATGAAGCATTACGGGCGCTTAAGGCGACGTCAGATACCTGCGCGCGACAGCGCGTGCTGTACCTCATCTGGCGCGAGCCCTGGATGACGGTGTCGGAAGACACCTATATCGCTAAAACGCTCAGGCTGGTCGGGTGGGAATGCGTTGTCACAGGTGTGCCGGCGCGCTATCCCGAAATCAGCGAACCGGACATCGTGGCGGCACGTCCCGACCTCGTCCTGCTGTCCACCGAACCCTATCCGTTCCGTGCCAAACACGCCGCCGAACTCGAAAGACTATGTCCGAACGCCCGCGTGTCGCTTATCGATGGCGAGATGATTTCCTGGTACGGCAACCGCGCCATCAAGGGGCTGGCTTATCTCCGTGATTTCGCGGCGGACACGATGCGGTCGGCAGCATGAGCACCGCAGCTATAGAATCACCGTGCATCGGCGTTTGCATGATTAACGCCGAGGAAGAGCGTTGCTGCGGGTGTTTTCGAACGCTCGATGAAATTGCCGCCTGGTCAACCATGACCTCGGCGGAACGCGAGGCCGTTATGTCCGAACTGGAAGCCCGGCGCGAGGCTAGTGAAATAGACCTTTAACCTTTTACCGTACAGAACAAACCATCTGGGGAGCACACATGGAACTCGATTTTGAAACACTGACTTTTGAACGCGACGGCAATGTCGGTGTGATCAGCCTCGACCGCCCGGATGCGGCGAACAGCCTGAACGCACGCATGTCGGAAGACTTGGTCAAGGTTGCAACCCACTGCGACTCGAACCCGGATATCCGCTGCGTCGTTTTTACCGGCAAGGGCAAGATGTTCTCTGCCGGCGGCGATCTGCATTCCTTCGCCGCTGAGGGCGACGGCATGTCGGAATACATGCGCTATGCCACCGCGGGCTTGCATATCGCGATCGCACGCTTTTCAAGAATGAATGCGCCGTATCTCGTTGCCGTGAACGGCATCGCTGCCGGCGCCGGGTTTTCGATGGCGATTTCGGGCGACATGATATTCGCGGCCGAGTCGGCGAAGTTCACCATGGCCTATACCCGTGCGGGCGTCTCCCCGGACGGTTCGAGCACATACTTTTTGCCGCGACTCGTGGGCCATGCCAAGGCCATGCAGCTCATCTACATGAACGATTTGCTGACCGCGGAGGAGGCCAAAGAATGGGGCCTTGTGAACGAAGTGGTCGCCGACGATCAACTGATGCCGAGAACGATGGAGGTCGCGCACCAGCTCGCAGCCGGCCCGACGCTGGCCTACGGCGAAGCAAAACGACTGATCGCGGATTCACTCGGCAATGGCATGGAAACGCAGATGGAACTCGAAACCCGCGCCATTTGCGGTCTTGCGCGTGCCTCGGAAGACACCGTGAACGCGATTCACGCCTTCACCAAGAAGCAGACACCTGAGTTCAAAGGCAAGTAACGGAGAGCGTGCCCGATGAAAATTCTCCAGTTGATGGAACTCGGTGGGCCTGATCAGCTCGCCATTAACGAGGTGCCGACGCCCGAACCGGCGGCCGGCGAGGTCCGCGTCAAAATCAAGTGCGCAGCGCTCAATCGCCGTGACTACTGGATCACAGTGGGTGCCTATCCGCGCATCAACTTTCCGGCCACGGCAGGATCGGATGGCGCCGGTATCGTCGATGCGGTGGGTGCAGGTATCGACGAGGGCCTGATTGGTAACGAGGTCGTCATTTATCCCGCGATCGATTGGGGCGACGATCCGCGTTGCGGCGGCGACAATTTTCGCGTGCTCGGCATGCCCGACCAGGGTACGTTTGCCGAATACATTTGCGTTCCGGCAGATTCAGTCTACGCCAAACCTGAACATTTAAGTTTTGCCGAGGCCGCGGCTTTTCCGCTCGCGGGCATGACGGCGTGGCGGGCGATGGTGACGCATGGTGAAGTCGCGGCAGGCCAGAATGTGCTGGTGACCGGCATCGGCGGCGGCTGTGCGACGTTTGCCCTGACCTGGGCGCGGGAGCATGGCGCCAACGTCTATGTCACCTCGGGTTCACAGGAGAAACTCGACAAGGCCGGCTCGCTCGGTGCCGTGGACGGCTTCAACTATCGTGAAGAAGGCTGGCACAAGGCGCTGTTAAAAGCATCGGGCGGCATCGACATCGTGGTCGACAGCGGTGGTGGTGATGGCCTGCACCAGGTGCTGGATACCCTGGGACGCGGCGGACGATACGTGTTCTTCGGCGCGACGCTCGGCAATGCGGAGCAAGGGCTCAATATGGCCAAACTTTTTTTTAAACAGGTGCGTATCCAGGGCACGACCATGGGCCGGCCGCAGGAATTCCGTGACATGATCGATTTCATTAATGAGAAAAAACTGCGCCCGGTCATCGATCACATCTATCCGTTTGCCGAAGCCGTGACTGCGCACAAACGCATGGAGGCTTCCGAGCAGATGGGTAAACTCGTGCTTGAGATGGAGTAAGCGATGCAGAGCGACTACGAAACCATCACGCTGGAGCGACCGCGCGACCACGTCCTGCTGCTGACGCTGGATCGGCCACACCGTGCCAACGCGATGAATACGCAGATGGGCCTCGACATGCGCGAAGTGTTTCAGGACCTGTACGTCGACCTTGAAGATTTACGCTGCGTGGTGGTGACCGGTCGCGGCGAAAAGGTCTTCAGTGCCGGTGGCGATCTGAAAGACCGGGACGGCATGACCGACGAACAGTGGATGCATCAGCATGCGATCTACGAACAAATGGTGCGCCACCTACGCGATTGCCCCATCCCCGTCATTGGCGCCATCAACGGCGCGGCTTATGGTGGCGGCTGTGAATTCGCGCTCGGCTGCGATTTTCTCTATGCGGCCGAACATGCGCGCTTTGCGCTCACCGAAATCACCCTGGGCATCATGCCCGGGGCAGGCGGGACGATGAATATGCCCCATGCCGTGGGTGAACGTCGGGCGCGGGAAATCATCTATACCGGACAACCATTTTCCGCCCAGGAGGCGTTCGAGTGGGGGCTGGTCAATAAAATCTGCAAAGCCGAAGATCTCGTCGAAGACGCGCTGACAACGGCTGAGCGCATTGCCACCAACGCACCGATTTCCGTGCGCCAGGCTAAGAAATCAATGGCCGTATCGACCCAGGTCGACCGCCATATTGGCTACATGTTTGAACTTGAAGCCTACAACCGCATGGTGCCGACTGAAGATCGGCTCGAAGGGGTGAAAGCCTTCAATGAGAAGCGACAACCTGCCTTTAAAGGAAAATAACGAGTAAAGGCAAACAGCGAGGAAAGTCAGCAATGACCGTTGAAAGAGACGTTTGGGTCCGCGAAGTCGGGACCCGGGATGGGCTGCAGAGTATCGCCACCCAGTTCAGCACCGAGGCGAAACTTGAATGGATTCGCCTTGAGTCAGCCGCCGGTGTGCCTGAAATAGAAGTGGGATCGTTCGTGCCGCCGAAATTATTGCCGCAGATGGCCGACACCGCCGACGTGGTTACCGGCGCAGTAAACGTCGATGGCCTGCGTGTCACCGTGCTGGTGCCGAATCTGCGAGGCGCGCAGAATGGATTCGCCAGCGGCGCCCATCAGATTTCCTTTCCGCTCTCTGTTTCCGAAGCGCACAGCCAGGCCAACCTGCGTAAATCGGTAGACGAGGCCCTGAATGATTTCGAAGCAATCATGAATTACCGCAGTGAGCATCCCGAATACCATGGGATCCGCGTCGGTGCAGGGTTGGCGACCGCGTTCGGCTGCACCATCGCAGGCACCGTCGACATCAACGACGTCATTAAGGCCGCCGAACGCATCGCTGCGCTAGGCGTAGATGAAATCGGCGTCGCAGACACAGTGGGTTACGGTAATCCACGACAATGCCGCGAAATCTTCACCGAGGTCATCGCCGTCGCCGGTGATATTCCGGTCGCCGCACATTTTCACGACACCCGCGGCCTTGGCCTTGCCAATGTCGATGCCGCGCTCGAAGTTGGTGTGCGTCATTTCGACGCGTCCCTCGGTGGCCTCGGTGGCTGTCCTTACGCGCCGGGGGCGAGCGGTAACATCGTCACCGACGATCTGGTTTTCATGCTCGAAGCCATGGGTTTAAGAACCGGCATCGATCTCGATCAACTGGTCGAAACGCGACGCTACATGGAACAGCACCTTGAAGGTGAGCCCACGCACGGTGCATTTGCGACTGCCGGTGTGCCGAAGGGATTCAAACCTGCGAGCGCTGCTGCCTGAACCAGTTGCGCGGGGTTGCTGTCTGACGGCACCAGCCCACTTCTGTTACGCTCGCAGGGTTATACCGCTGCGGAGTAATTAATGGATCTGGTCGCGTGGTCGTGGACATTCCTGGTCATGTATATCGGCCTCATGCTGGGCTTTGGCCTCTGGGGGCGCATGCGCGTGCAGAGCGCCGACGACTTTGCCACGGCACGCAATGCTTACGGTCCGGTTTTCCTCGCGTTCGCCTTTGCCGCGACGACAGTGAGTGGCGCAACCTTCGTCGGCTTTCCCGGGCTAACCTATCGCGCCGGCTTCAGTGGCATCTGGGCCGTCTTCCTCTACCCGATGGGGGTCTATCTCGGGGTGCTGATTTGTCTCAAGG
>CAXGUU010000154.1:0-7768 GCA_964012875.1 uncultured bacterium | reverse complement strand
TAACGCCGTGGCGCGCAAGCCAGTAA
Organism: uncultured bacterium; assembly: GCA_964012875.1. Classification (GTDB taxonomy): domain Bacteria; phylum Pseudomonadota; class Gammaproteobacteria; genus CAXGUU01. Next base: position 7,742 of record CAXGUU010000154.1, on the reverse strand, counting down.
TCTTCTGACTGCAGCAGCACGGTCAGGCCAAGTGTCGCCGCGTAGGACAGTGCATTGGCCATCACGGCGGTATCTGTTACCGCCAGATTCGCGTTGCTGACGGCGACGCAGCCAATCGACTTTAGCGCGCTCATTTCAGCCAGCACCTGGCCTTCCAGTCCCCGTGTCAGAGCGCCGATGCAGAGTACCTGCGCGCCACGTACGTCCCGTGCGCGCTGATGGATTAATTCGACAACTGCCGGCGTGTCGATAACCGGGTCTGTGTCCGGCATGCAGCATACGGTTGTGAACCCGCCGATTGCTGCGGCACGCAATTCACTGGCGATCGTGCCTTTATGTTCGAAACCGGGTTCGCGCAGGTGCGCGCCGATGTCGATAAATCCCGGGCACACCAGCATGCCGCTGGCGTCAATGGTGCGGCCGGGGGTAAAACCGGATGGCCGGCGGCCTAGGCCGATGACATCGCTACCATCGATCCAGACATCGATGACTTCGTCACGGGCTGACGCAGGGTCAATAACATGGCCATTTTGAATTCGTAGCTTCATGCCTTGGCTCAGCTACCGATCACCATCGACATCACCGCCATCCTGATAGCGATGCCGTGGGTCACCTGCTGCAGGATGACGGACTGGGCACCGTCGGCGACACTGGAGTCAATTTCCACGCCGCGATTGATGGGGCCAGGGTGCATGACAATGGCGTCTTTGGCGGCGGCTTTCAGGCGCTCGGTCGTCAGGCCGTAGCCGTTGAAATACTCGTGACCACTCGGAAGCAGTGCACTTTGCATCCGTTCCTGTTGCAGTCTCAGCATCATGATGACGTCAGCATCGGCGATACCTTCGTCGAGGTCATGATGAACCTCGACACCGAGTCCGGAGATGCCTGCTGGCATTAGCGTTTGCGGCGCGACGACCCTGATTTCCGGCACGCCGAGAATTTTCAAGGCATGTATCTCCGAGCGCGCGACTCGCGAGTGTGCAATGTCGCCAACAATTGCAACGACCAGTTCCTCGAACGCGGGCTTTTGGCGGCGGATCGTGAACATATCCAGCATCGCTTGCGTTGGGTGTGCGTGGCGACCGTCGCCGGCGTTGATTACATTGACCTCATCGCCGACCTGTCGGGCAATGAATTCCGGTGCGCCACTGTCCTGGTGGCGGACAATAAATATGTCCGTTTGCATTGCCTCAAGGGTGCGCAGGGTATCGCCCAGCGTTTCCCCCTTGCGGGTCGCAGAGGCCTCGATATTGAGGCTCATAACGTCGGCCGACAACCGCTTGGCGGCCAGCTCGAAAGTTGTGCGGGTGCGCGTGCTTGGCTCGAAAAAGAGGTTGACGACAGTCTTGCCCCGTAACAGCGGCACTTTCTTGACCGCGCGATCACCGACGACGGTAAATCCTTCTGCGTGATCGAGAATATCGATCAACAGCTGCCGCGGCAGACCTTCAATCGTCAGAAAATGTTTTAGGCTGCCGCTAGAATCAAGCTGGACGGAGTTGCCGGTCATCGACCGAGGGTTTCCACGGCGAGTGCAGGGAGAAATGCCTTGGCCGCGGCGCAGGTTCGGCCGTCGTCAGTCGCGCAAGTTGTCAGCTGGAAGTCGCGCAAATCTCGAGTCGCAGGGGATCGGGCCCGATGAGTTTAACATGCTCGTCATGCGAGAGCGTCATGCGCGTGCCACAGATTGCGGCACCGATCGGCAATTCGCGCCCGCCTCGATCAACCAGCACCACGAGGGTAATCGAGCGGGGCCGCCCGTAATCGAAAATTTCATTCATGGCGGCGCGGACCGTGCGACCGGTGTAAAGAATATCGTCGACAAGGATGAGATTGCGATCGTCGATCGAGAACGGAAGTTGTGACGGTTCTACGGTTGGATGCAGGCCTACGCGACTGAAGTCATCGCGGTAGAAGGCGATATTCAGTTCACCAAGCTGACGTTCGGGCAACAATCGTTGCTGGAGTCTCTCGGCCAGCCAGACGCCACCGGTGCGTATGCCTATGATTTCGCAACTTTCCGCATCGACACCATCAATGTGCATGCGTAAATCAGCGGCGATTGATTCCAGCAGAGGTTCCACCTCTGGTACGGACAGTTTGTTCATCGTGGTGTTCCTGCATGCCGCTCACGGGCGAGCCAGGCTTCGAGAATAATCTGAGCTGCCACGGCGTCCAGCCCGAAGCGGGTACCGTTGGCGCCACGCTGTTCGGCCTCAAATGAGCTCAAGGCCTCATCGGTGAAGTAGACACGGCGATGAAAGCGACCTTCCAGCCGCCTGCTGAATTTTAACAGCGCGGGAGCGAGCGGATGGTCGCCTGCTGTTGCGCAACGCGGATCACCGACTACGAAACAATGTGGTTGCCAAGTGTTTACGAGCTGTTCTATCGCAGCCCAGTCAACCCGTCCCTGATGGACCTTAACCGTTTCGAGGGCTTCGGCAGTAGCGGTGAGCTCCTGCCCGACGGCGACGCCAATGCGTTTAGTGCCGAAGTCGAAGCCCAGAACCGTTCGGGTTGTCGCCGGTTTCGGCGCTGCCTGGACCGTCACGACCGTCGCCGGTGTGCGGGCCAGGCGCCGGCAGCATGGCCGTTCGCAGGCGCTTTGCCAGATGAGGGCTGTGCCTGATCTGGCGGCGATTCAAGCATGACCAATATCATTCGACATTGCCGTCATGTTGACACCGAGCAGTTGCGCAGCGTGCTGCCAGCGTCGCGCTACCGGAGTCTCGAAAATGATATCGAGGTCGGCCGGCCCGCTCAGCCAGGCGTTTTGTGCCATTTCCGTTTCCAGCTGGCCCGCACCCCAGCCCGCATAGCCGAGGGCGACGAGGCTTTCATCGGGCCCCCCGCCGCCGGAAATCGCCTCGAGAATGTCGCGCGAGGTCGATACGCCGATGTCTGTCGTAACTTTGATCGTCGAGTCCCACTCAACCGCAGGGCGGTGCAGCACAAATCCGCGATCGGTTTGCACCGGGCCCCCCTGATACACTGGCCGGTCGGTGATCGCTCGATCGTCCGCGCGCAAGTCCATCTGCGTCAGGACCTCTCCGAGATCGAACTCCAAAGGCCGGTTGATCACGATTCCCATCGCGCCGTCCTCACTGTGGGCGCATATGTAAGTGACTGTGTGCTCGAAGTTAGGGTCGGCGAGGCTCGGCATCGCGATCAGGAAATGGTTAGTCAGATCAAAGTTCATCTGATAAGTATTCCCGCCCGGTAGTCGAGATACAAGCAGGCGGATGTGAACCTATGCCGGCCGCGGCCCGCATGCGTTCAGCGTCATCTAAAGCCTTGATTGTTCAGAAACTTCCAGGTTCGCGTGATGTGCAGGATATCGACTTCTTCGCGTATGTCATCGGGGAAGGCGGCAAACGGCGAGGCCAGCTCAACGATGCGAATGGCGGCGTCGTCGAGCACTTTGTGCCCGGATGAACGACGCACTGTAATCTCTCTCACGCTGCCATCGGCGTTCAGCGAAACATCCAGTAGGAGATTGCCTGAAAGTTGCCGCACGCGCGCCTCGTCGGGATAATTGATGTTGCCAACCCGCTCTACCTTGGTGCGCCAGGCTTCCATATACGCGGCGTAGCGAAATTCCCGGGTGTTGGCCGAAATATATTTTCGTTTCAGCCGTTTCGCTTTCGAATCCAGCCGTTGTTGCAGCTCAGCGTGCAGGCTGGCGAGTGCGAAAGAACGGGTCAGGAGTTGCGCGGCCGTGGGTAGTGCCGGTGTTTCGATCGCTGGTTTCGGTGGCGCGGGCTCAGCATCAACGGTCTCGAGCACACTCGCTTCCGGCCGCTCCGCCGGCTCTTCGTCAGCTTCGGCGAGCGTCGCCGCCGGCGTCCGCGCAGACAGCAATTGTTCGACATTCGCCTCACCATCGGCAGGTGCCGTGGTTGACGCCGGTCTTGCCGGTCCAGGCGCGGGGGCGACCGGCGCCGGCGTCGGCACCGGTTTCACCGGTGGCGCCGGCGACGATGCGATATCTGCGGTCTGGGCAGGAATCGGCGCCTTGACCGGGGCCGCCGGCGGGTCACTTTGATCGTCGTCACCGCCGCCCTGGAGGTTCGCCTGTGCCAGCAGGTCGGCGTCCTCCGGGGTGGTCACCGATTTTTCGGGAACGAGGATCACTTCCAGTGACTGAAAGCTCGAATCCGGGATGGGGCCGGGTGCGAAACTGACGCCGAGAATGAGCATGGCGTGCGCAATGATGGCCATGCACAAGGTCATGGTGAAACGATCATCGGGACCGATCTGGGGTGCTTGGACAGTGGCGTTCATCGCAGCGCCGCGTTTACCGCTCCTCGCACTGAGTCCGGGTCGAACAGCCTGCAATCGAAACGTGCTGAATCAAGGCGCGAATCACGGCTACCAGTCGGCGATGCGGGAGATTCGCAACGCCGGGCCCTTGTAGGCCAAATTGCTCATCCGGGGCACGATGCCTGGTCACGACCTGTGCAGAGCATCCTCAGTTCATGCCTGGAGGCGGGTCTCGATGGCCTCAATGAAGCGGCCGGCGATGTCGATGTCGAATTGTGCTTCTATTTCGCGTACGCAAGTCGGGCTGGTGACGTTGATCTCCGTCAGCCGATCGCCGATGACGTCCAGTCCGACCAAGACCAGGCCGCGGGCTTTCAGTTCCGGACCAATTCTGTTGCAGATGGCTTTGTCCCCATCACTTAACGGTTGGGCAACACCGCGACCGCCGGCAGCAAGATTGCCGCGCAGTTCGCCGCTTGCGGGGATTCGTGCCAGGGCATAGGGCACCGGCTCGCCGTCGATCATCAATACTCGTTTGTCACCATCGACAATTTCGGGCAGATACCTCTGCGCCATGCAGTAGCGCGTTTCGAGAGCCGTCAGAGTTTCAAATATGACGCTGGCGTTACCGTCTTTCCGCTCGACACGGAAAACCGAGGCGCCGCCCATGCCATCGAGCGGTTTGACAACGATATCGCCGTGTTCGTCCAGGTATCCTCTGAGGTCTTGGTTGCTGCGCGTGACCAGTGTCGGCGGACACAGGTCGGCAAACCATGCGGTATACATTTTTTCACTCGAGTCCCTGATCGAGCGCGGGTCATTGACCACCAGGGCGCCGGCTTTTTGAGCGCGCTCTAACAGGTAAGTGCAAAACACGAATTCCATGTCGAACGGTGGATCTTTCCGCATCAGCACACAATCAAGTTCTCCCAGCGGTAGCGGATGCTCCGGGTAGGCCGACTCAAAGTCGAACCAGTGGTCGAGCGAGTCATGCACGCGCAGCCGCCGCGTCCGCGCCATGGTTTCGCCATCGTGCAGACTGAGATCCGCCATTTCCATATACTCAAGCTCGAATCCGCGGCGTTGAGCCGCCAGCAACAAGGCGAGCGTGGTGTCTTTTTTCGGATTGATCCCCGCGATGGGATCCATGATTACGCCAAGGCGTCGGGCCATATGCGCTTACGGTTTGTTCTGACGCATACACCTTAACATACCGCCCGCCCGCGAGGTTCTGACGGCGACACCTTCGTGCCCGGTTGGGCGTGGCCATCGCCTGCTAGGATGTCGGCGCTAGAGACGCAACGACCGGGCCGAACAACCCAACAGCATTCAGGCGCCCAATGCGCCGCAAAAGGAACGACCAGTTAGTCCGGATCAAAAAAGAATGGACCAAGATCTGCATATTCGTATCGCCACCCGGGCGAGTGATCTAGCTTTATGGCAAAGCCGCCACGTTGAGGCCTTGTTGCACCGTCACGGCGACCGTATCACCACTGAGCTTGTACCCATCACCACCGCCGGTGATCGCATTATCGATCAGCCGCTGAGGAAAGTAGGTGGTAAGGGCCTGTTCATCAAGGAACTCGAAGTCGCCTTGTTGAGCGGTGCGGCCGATATCGCGGTACATTCCATGAAAGACTTGCCGGCAGAGCTCGCTGAGGATTTTATTATCGGAGCCATGCTTGAACGTCAGGACCCTAGGGATGCCCTGGTCAGCGGTGCTGGTCAGACACTGGACGAGCTGGCCCCCGCGGCGCGCGTGGGCACGTCCAGTCTGCGTCGGCGCAGCCAGATCCTGTCCCGACGGCCGGATTTGGAGGTCCTGGATCTCCGCGGCAACGTGCCGACCCGAGTGGGTCGTTTGGAGGACGGTGACTACGACGCCGTTGTACTGGCCTGTGCGGGTCTTCGCCGCCTCGAAATGTTCGACCGGCGCTGCCAGCCACTGGCACCCGAGGAGGTGCTGCCCGCTGTCGCCCAGGGCGCGATTGGCATCGAGTGTCGGCGCGACGATCACGACTTGCGCGCGCTGCTCGGCTCGCTGTCCTGCGTGTCGACCATTGTCTGCGTACGTGCCGAGCGGGCGATGAACGCGACGCTCGGCGGTAATTGCAGCGTCCCGGTGGCGGGGTTTGCGGAGCGCGAGGGCGATGAAATCCGTCTGCGCGGCCTGGTCGCTTCCGAGGACGGTACGCGCCTGGTCGTGGAAGAACAGCGCGGCCCCTTCGCTGCACCGGACGCATTGGGTGTCCGCGTGGCCGAGGCCATGCTCGGCAAAGGCGCCGATCAAATTTTGGCCGAGCTCGCCGGATGAGCGGACTCGCCGGCATCTCGGTGCTGCTCACGCGTCCGCTCACCGACACCGAAGACCTCGCAACCACGATCGAAAGCCGCGGTGGCATTGCGCTGCGCGCTCCAATGATCGACATAGAACCCATCAGCCCAGAAGCACAGCGGTGGCCGGCACCTGATGCGGACTTCACCGCAACTGTCTTCACGAGCAAGCGTGCTGTCGAGTTTGGTTTTGCGGCATGGTCACGGCGGTTGGCGGGCAAGCCCGCCCGCCACACAGTCTGCGCTGTCGGTCCGGGTACAGCTGCCGCGCTCGCCGAGGTCGGTGTGACGTCGGTTGCGGTGCCAGCGTCTGCATTCAATTCTGAAGGGCTGCTCGCGCTTGAGGTGCTGGCTGCAGAGCAGGTTCGCGGCCGCACCATTGTCATCATTAAGGGGCGTGGCGGTCGCGAGGTGCTGACTCAAGCGCTGCGGGCTCGGGGGGCAGAGGTCGGTGAGGTCGAGTGTTACGTACGGCGCCAGGCGGCGGTTTCCATCGACTCGCTTATGGCCCGGGCAAGCGTGGCGCAGGTGGATTTTGCGGTTGTAACCAGCACCGAATCCCTGAATTATCTTGTCAAGGCGCTGCAACAGGCGTGCCTACGCCCGATCTTCGACGCGCAATTAATCGTGCCTGGTCGACGAATCGCGCAGGCCGTTCGTGCCGCTGGCTTCACCCGGGATCCGTTGGTCGTGGATAATCCCGCCAACGATTCGATAATCGAATGTCTGATGAACAAAGCCGGCACGACTTCATGACCGATACACCGACCACGCCTGAACTAGAAAACGAGCCGGAGCGACCGTCGGCCGGCGGCGGGCGCGCAGGATTATTCGCGGTCGTGTTGGTATTGATGGCGATGAGTGCCGGCACCTACTGGGTCATGCTCGTGTTCCCCCAGGATCGTGAAAAGCTCAGCCGTGCCATCGATGAGGTTTCGGCCCGGAACAGTGATGCGGAAGTGGAACGCTCGTCGTTGGACGGCCGCATTGATGAAGCGGTGGGGTCGGTCGACAGCATCGACGCGAGGATTACGGACTTCAGCCGAACCATTGATACCCTGGACCAGGCGGTGAAAGGCCTGTATGCCCGCGAATCCCAATCGATACATATCTGTTTTGTGATCACCGTCGGTATCCTTCATATA
>CAXGUU010000153.1:0-7779 GCA_964012875.1 uncultured bacterium | reverse complement strand
CATTGCTTTTAATGGCCTCGGCAAGTCGGGTCAGCCCTGGCAGGTGATCATCTGAAAATATACCCAGCTGCCCGGGGAAACCTTTGCCCTCGGCCTGTACGTGCGATGCACAGGTCATGGTGAGCCCGAAGCCGCCTTCGGCGCGCTTGGTCAGCCAGTGATGTTCATCGTCTGAGCACGTCCCGTCCTCGTGGCTTTGCTGATTGGTCAGCGGAGCCAGCATGAAGCGATTTTTCATCGTCGGCCCATGGTTGAAAGACAGTGGTGAAAACAGATCGTTCATATTTGAGTAATCCGCTCGGGGAAGAGATTAACGGCGAGGCCTGCTCAAGGTAGATTGAATCCGAGGCCGCCGGGCGCGCTTTGGTAGGGAGACGACCCTGGATCAATCAGTTCACGCCTCGGCGTGCTGATCCTCTTCGGCCGTTTTACCAGTCACGCTTTCGAGCAATGCTTCGTCCAGTTCCGGGATATCGATCCGATCGTTTTCGTCCTCGCTGAACGAACCTATTTTTTCGTTGGCCTGTTCACATAGCGCGTGCAATTCGCGCATCGTTTCGGCCAAGATTGAAACCTGTTCAACCCGCTCGCTCTGTTGTTCGAGCTCCCGCTCGATTTTGGCCTTTTCCTTGCGCGTATTCTGCAGCTGCGCTTCGATGCGACTGCGGGCCTTGGCATCCTCGAGTTTTTGCTTCTTGAGTCCCTTGAGCTTTTTGACGACGTTTTCGGGCGTGTCGGCAAGCGCCTTGGAAATGGCCTTCAGTTCGTTCTGCTTGTCAGCGACGTCGGCTTTCGCTTTTTTGAGCGCGTCCGCGTTGTCCCGTTTACCGATCTCCAGTCTGCGTTCCGCAGCTTCCCGGGCTTCAACCGCCTCGCTGATTTGCTCTTTGATTTCCGCCAGGGCCTTTTCTGACGACTCTACTTTGGCCCTCATCACGGTGAGCTCTTCGTCGGTTTGCTCGCGCATCCTGCCGACAGCGGTATCAGCCTCCTCGGCGCGCTCAATCGCCTTGGTCAGGGCGGTGCTGAGATCATGGCTGCTACATTCGGGTTCCAATCCAAGCGCTTTGGTGGCGGCTCCCATAAGGATTTGCTTACTGATTGCTAAGTCTTTCCAGACTTTTAACTGAGTCTCAATGTCTGCCTGCGTCACTTAAAAATACGGCCTCAATACGGAAATTTTTGCCGCGGAGACTAACATATAAGAGGCCAGTCTGGTCGGATTGTCGTTTTAGGCCCCTCTGACCTGTCCGGATATGTCTGTGCCTAGGCACTTAATATGATGCGGCGGCTTTTTTTGCGACAGCATTGGGATTCGCCAGTCCCCCGCTTTGCCGGATATCATGGTCGATATATTCCCGGCAGATACAAGCGAACTCCCAGGAGAGTTGGGCATCGTCTGCGTGCGTCGTCGGACAAAGTCGTGAGGAAAACCTGATGTTCACCAGCAATCCGTTCGCCGATCTAACGGCTGCAGTCCCAGCCTCGGTCCTGCAATGGTACGTGTGCCTGATGATACTCGCGGTCGCTGGCGGCACTGTTTACGACATGCTGCACAAAAGCAGCGCGAAGTTCTTCGCCCGCCGGGTACAAAAATCGAAGACCATCGCAAAGCGCCAGCTGTCGGTCGGCGAAATCGTCGGCATGGCCGTCAAAGTACTTGCCGTGGAAGTCGCCGCCGCCGGCGAATTCTGTAAACCACAGCGGCGTATTTCACACCTGCTTATGTTTTACGGCGTCGTGTTCTACCTGGCGACGACCGTTATCATGGTGTTCTGCTACCCAACCCACGCTGACACCACGCCGATAGTCCTGCCAGTCCTGTGGCACGTCGGCATCATTATGGCGATGGTTGGCGGCTACTGGTTTTTCTTTCTACTGCGTGTGAACGTCGCCAAGGACGGACAGCCGGTGTTTAAACTCGTACTCGCTGATCTGTTTATCGTGAGTTTGCTGGCCAGTGTCACCTTTGCTCTTATCTGGCGGCTGGTTAGTGCTAGTGGCAGCGCAAGCATGATCCATACCGCCCTCGGACTTTATGTTTTAAGTTCGACTATCCTTTTTGTGAGTGTGCCGTGGTCGAAGTTTGCACACATGTTTTACAAACCGGCCGCGGCTTTCCAACGCCGGGCCGAGGAAGCCAACGGTTCGAGCGCGCTGCCGAACCCTGCCACACCCAACGAGGGAAGTTGACCCATGCCTACCTTTGTTTACATGACCAACTGCGACGGCTGCGGTGAATGCGTGGACATTTGTCCGTCGGACATCATGCACATCGACAAGACCTACCGGCGGGCCTACAACATCGAGCCGAATTTCTGCTGGGAATGCTATTCCTGCGTTAAAGCGTGTCCCCAAAATGCCATCGACGTACGCGGCTACGCCGATTTTGCACCGCTGGGGCACAGCGTGCGGGTACTACGCGAGCCCGAGAAGTACACCATCTCATGGAAGATTCAATTTGAGGACGGGCGCGAAAAAAACTTCGTGTCGCCGATTCGCACCACGCCCTGGGATTCGATTAAATCGCCGGCCGAGTACGACGCGCCGTCGGCCGGGGACTTCAAAAGCCAGGAGCTCGCCCATGAGCCTGACGCGCTGCACATCGCCGCGTTACCCGCAAATCCATCAGGCAGCAGCCAATAAGAAGGAAACGAATAATGGGCCTTTTCAGTAAAAGAAAAACCGTATTTGTTGACGCCGACATCCTGGTTATCGGTGGTGGCATGGGTGGTTGTGGCGCCACTTATGAGTCGCGCTACTGGGGCCGCGATCTCAAAATCGTATGCGTGGAAAAGGCCAACATTGAGCGCAGCGGCGCCGTCGCCCAGGGTCTTTACGCTATCAACTGCTACATGGGCATGCAGTGGGATGAAAACCAGCCGGAGGATCACGTTCGCTACGCACGCAACGACCTGATGGGGCTGGTGCGCGAAGATCTCGGCTACGACATTGCGCGTCACGTCGATTCGACGGTCCACAAGTTCGAGGAATGGGGCCTGCCCATCATGCGGGACCCAGAGACGGACCGCTACCAGCGTGAAGGCAAGTGGCAAATCATGATCCACGGCGAGTCGTACAAACCGATCGTCGCTGAAGCTGCACGCAAAGCGGCGACCGAGGTGTACAACCGCATCATGGTGACCCATCTGTTGATGGACAAAACCAAGCCCAACCGCGTGGCCGGCTGCGTCGGTTTTAACGTCCGTACCGGCGACTTCCATGTCTTCCGCGCCAAAGCCGTCATCGTCGCTGCTGGTGGCGCCTCTCATATCTATAAGCCGCGCTCGGTCGGCGAAGGCATGGGGCGTACCTGGTATGCACCGTGGAGTAGTGCGTCCGCTTACGCATTACCCATACTCGCCGGCGCCAAGATGACGCAGATGGAAAATCGTATTGTCCTCACTCGTTTCAAGGACGGCTACGGGCCGGTCGGTGCCTATTTCCTGCATCTTAAGACCTACACTGAGAACGCGTACGGCGAGGAATACGAATCCAAGTGGTATGAACATACCAAGGGTCTGGTTGGCGACTACATCGACCACCACCCGGTCCCGACCTGTCTGAGGAATCATGCGTTCCTGGAAGAAATGAAAGCCGGGCGCGGCCCCATACGCATGGTCACCAAGGAAGCTTTCCAGGACCCGCACCTTGAAACCGTGGGCTGGGAGAACTTTCTCGGAATGACGGTCGGACAGGCCGTGGTGTGGGCATCACAAAATATCGATCCCAAGCACACGAACCCGGAGCTGACGACCTCCGAACCCTATGTCATGGGCTCGCACGCGACCTGTTCCGGCGCTTGGGCCAGCGGCCCTTCGGACATCGCACCCGACGATTACCAGTGGGGTTACAACCGCATGATGACGGTCGACGGGCTGTTCGGCGCCGGCGATACCATCGGCGGCAGCGCACACAAGTTTTCGTCGGGTTCGTTCACCGAGGGGCGCATCGCCGCCAAGGCAGCTGTTAACTACATCAACGATCTCGGCAATGACCAGCCTGAGGTCAGTGAGGCCGAATACGAAGATCTGATGCAACAGGTTTATCAGCCACTGGAGACTTACGCAGTCGGCCGCAATGAAATCGTGGCCGGCACGGTGTCGCCCAGCTATATCCTGCCGCTGCATGGCCTCCAGCGGTTGGAGAAGATCATGGATGAATATGTTGGTGGTATCAGCGCCAACTACACCACCAACGAGCCGCTACTAACGCGCGGTCTCGAATTGCTCGGCATGCTAAAAAAAGACCTTAAGCACATTGGGGCAGAAGACCTGCATCAGCTACAGCGCGCGTGGGAACTTCAGCACCGCGTGCTCGCTTCGGAATCGGTGGCTCATCACACCATGTTCAGAAAAGAAACGCGCTGGCCCGGCTACTACTACCGCGCGGATCACCCGACGCTTAACGACGATGAATGGCACTGCCTCACCCTTTCACGCTTCGACCGTGAATCCGGCGACTGGAAGATGGAGAAAGCGCCGATGCACAACATCATCGACTGACCGCTGCGGCATGGTTGCGCCGCCGACAGCCTGCGCAATAGAAATGGAGACACCTCTGTGGGATACCCGGTTCTGCCCGCGGGCGGCCTGTACGCTACTTCAAGCTGCCGTTAGCTGATGAGAGATCCTAACAACCCCTGTCTTTTTTGCGTACCCAGCGGGGTCACGCGCGAGAACGACCTCGCCTGGTGCACACGTGACACCTACCCTGTGAGCCCGGGACATTCCCTCATCATTCCCAGACGACACTGCGCCGGCTTTTTCGACCTGAGTGAAGAAGAGATCGCGGCCTGTATAGCCCTGGTCAACGCGGAGCGCGCAGACATCGAGCAGGAATTCTCACCCGACGGCTACAACGTCGGCGTCAACGTCGGCAAAGCGGGCGGCCAGAGCATATTTCACGTGCACATTCACCTTATCCCGCGGTTCGCCGGTGATTCGATCAATCCGCAGGGTGGTGTCAGACAAGTGATTCCGGACAAGGCGCATTACCGACGCTCTTAGATTTCGACTCCATTCATCGGGAAATTTCAGTCAGCCCGACTGAAGTGCGAATAGAATGGATTGGTGAAACCGGAGGAAAAGAATGACAGGGTTCAATGAACTCGACCGCATCGATCTTGCGCACCAGGAACTACTGGATTCAGGACTGACGCATAGCGAACTCACTCAGCATTACGCTGTGGAACTCCATCTCGGCGAATGCATTGTCAACCTTAGGCGCCGCCAGCAATGCTGGTCAGCGCGTTTGAGTGCCAGCGTTCCGTATGAAGTTGCCAAAAAGCTGAATGACCAGTGGGGCAAAACGATCCGGGTACGTGGGGCCGCGGGGCCGGCCACACTCCAGGAAGGCGAAGCTGTGCTGCTTTGGGAAATTGATGATCCCGAGTCACTTCGCGCACTCATCGAAACGCTGAAAACGCACTTCGAATAGCGCGTTGCAGGCGTACCGCAAGGCACCTGAGAGAACAGCTGATGGGGAACTCTATCCCGCGTTCATTAACAGGGCGGTGGGAAACCTGGTGAGGAAGGCAGGAGCGAGTCGACGACCGGATTTTGCCGGGGTAAACGAGGCCAGCACCCCAGCCGGCAACACGGTCAACGGTCTGCTCAGTAGTTCCGCATCACCTAAGTTAACCCCAGATATCGGCACTGATACTCGAGTACCAGCCGCGCGCGTACGACGCCTCAGCCTCACGAAACTCGGGGCCTGCATCTGCCGGGCTCACACCGCCGGCGCCTTCGAATCCGGCGATACCTTTTTCGCCGTGACGATAAACCGCACTCACTGATATACCGTACTCGGGACCAACCAAGCTATAGCAAGTGTTCGCGTAGGACGGAGTCGATGGCGTTTCGCCGCGCAATAACGCAGCCACGGCAGTCGCGCAGACTTTACCTTGGCTATTGGCCGAGAAACCGGACTTCGGCATTTTCCCCGCAATCGACGCATCGCCGATGACGTGGACGCCCGGCACCTGCGTTGACTCGAACGTCATCTGGTTAACCGGGCACCAGCCGGAATCGTCAGCCAGCCCGCTGTTCCGCGCCACACTTGCCGCTTGCTGCGGTGGGATGTAGTTAACGACGGCCCCTTTATGCTCGGTGAAGCCTGACTCCGTGACAAGTAAGTTCGAGCCTGCATCAACGCGGTCAACGATACCGCCCTGCGAACCTTTGACCCATTCGATCATGCCCGGGTAGAGCTGCTCCCAGCCCTGCATGAATAACCCCTGCTTGGAAAACTTGTCTTTGGCATCGAGCAGCAGGATCTTTGATTTCGGCTTGTTCTCCTTCAGGTAGTGAGCGATAAGACTGGCACGTTCATAGGGTCCGGGCGGACACCGAAATGGGTTCGCGGGCGCAGCGATGATCACGAGGCCGCCATCGTCCATAGCGGTTAACTGCTGGCGCAGCAATTCGGTTTGCGGTCCTGCCTGCCAGGCATGGGGCATGGATGCCGATGCCTTTTCGTTATAGCCATCGATCGCGCCGTACTTGACATCGATACCGGGTGAGACCACTGCACGATCGAATGCCAGCACATCACCATTGGCAAGCTTGACCTCCCGTTTGGCGCCATCGACCGCAGTTGCGCGTCCGACGACAACCTTGACCCCCGCAGCCTTGAGGCCGTCATAACCGTGCGTAATGCTCGCCATGTCGAGCATGCCGCCGAGGACGAGATTGCTGAACGGGCAGGTTACAAATTTTGCCTCCGCGGTTACGAGCGTGACGTCCAGGGAGGCATCGAGCGCGCGCAGGTAACGGGCGCAGGTCGCGCCGCCAAACCCGCCGCCGACGACAACAACGCGCGCTCCACCCGATTTGCCGAATCCGGTGACCGGCAGCCCAATTGCCGCCGTTGCGCCGCCGATGGAGATCAGAAACTGCCGCCGATGGATGTACTTCATTTTGATCTCCCCGCCGCTTTCGAATGATCGAACCATTGCGCGATGGCAGCGACCTCATCGTCCGTATAACCGCGTGCTAGGCGGTCCATGACCGTGGCCTCCTTGCTACCGTCACGAAACGCTTTAAGTGCCGTCGCGATCTGCGTCGCAGACAGCGCGCTGATATCCGGCATAGATCCTTTGCTCACACCACCGGGACCGTGGCAGTTGAAACAACTACTCGCGAGGATGAATCCCCGTGTGCCATCGGCGGCGGCCGATTGCAGGCCCCCTAACAGATAAATGGCTACCAAAACCCAATAGCGCATCGAATTCGCTCCCAGCTTCAGTTTGGCGCGTCCAGAACGACAGCTGGACACTATGCTGATACTAGCCCATTTATGCCTATTTGTTAGCAACCGCGACCTGCAGACAACAATCGACTGGCAGCCCCATCTTCCTTAGTGGCCACAAGCCACGGTCATGCACCCGGGGGGGACTTTGACAGCCATGGTGAATCAGCTCCCAGAAGCCGCTCCAGCAGCTCGCGGCCCTGTGGTCGCTGACCCGAAATGATGTGTATTCTGAGGCCGGCGACCTCGGCGTCTCGGGCTACCCCGGTTATGATTGCAGCGCCCGTGTAGTCAATGCGCCCGACCTTGCGCAAATCAATGGTCAGCGCGCGCGCTGCGGGTTCTGCGGCCAGTGCGGCCATCAAAGCATCACTCAGGGCCGCGGTCGACCCGAAAAAAATGACGCCAACCGGCTCCAGGCGCAGTTCACCTGTTTCGGCTTCGTAGGCCGCGTTAACCTGCACCCGGCGTTCGCGCCACAAATGAACGGCGACGCCCATGGCGATACCTATGAGCATGGCCTGGTCG
>CAXGUU010000152.1:0-7808 GCA_964012875.1 uncultured bacterium | reverse complement strand
CGGGATAATCTGCGGTGGATTTATCGTGCCGGCTGCGATTTACCTGTTCGTGACTGACCCGGCGCGCGCGAAGAAGAAAGCGCAACCAGCCGAGGCCAGCGGCGCCGACCAGGCAGGCGATATTTCCCTCAGACAGGCCGCGCGCCAGTCCCCATTCTGGTTGATGGTGCTGGCATTTTTTTTCGGCAGCACCTGTTCGCAAACCCTCCATGTGCACCAGGTCGCTTTTTTGGTCGATCACGGCATTGAGGCGTTGACAGCGGCAGCCGTGGTCGGTGTGGTCGGCGTCGCCAGCGTGTTCGGTAAGACTGGCGGCGGCTGGATCTCTGATCGCATCGATCGTGAAGTTGTCTATGTCAGTGGCATTATGATCATGGTCGCCAGCGTCGCGGCCATTACGATTGCCGGACATCGATCTTCCGTAACCTGGGCTTATCTGTACGCGACCATGCTCGGGGTAGGGTACTCGGCGACGGCTGCCATTATTCCCGCCATGGTCAGCGACCGCTTTCAGGGTCGCCATTTCGGTACAATTCTGGGGATGGGCCTCTTCGGCAGTGCGGCCGGTAGCGCTCTCGGCCCCTGGATGGGCGGCTATCTGTTTGACTTAACAGGTAGCTATCATCTGCCGTTCTCTATTGCCGCTGTGTTTGGTGTTGGCGCTGGTCTCGCCGGTTGGCTGATGCGACGCGCGCGGTTGTCGGTGATAGCCAGTGCCGGCCCCGCAGCCTCCGGTGGTATCGGACGTTAAGCTCGGGAATAATGCTGGCCCCGCTTTGGACCCCAGTGCGCCGCTTCGTTCGCGCTTACCCACGACACCGCGCTGGAACAGATTTTTAAGGAGACAACATGAAACTCGACTCTTCCGTAACCGCCGTCATCACTGGTGGCTCATCTGGACTCGGCGCCGCCAGCGCCCGCGTGCTTGCCGAAAAGGGCGTCAAGGTCGCGCTCTTTGACCTCAACGAAGATGCCGGCAATGCGTTGGCGAAGGAACTGGGCGGCGTGTTCTGCAAAGTCGACGTGACGTCTCAGGAGCAATGCGAAGCCGGCTTCGCCGAAGCCCGCAAAGCCGTTGGGCAGGAGCGTATCCTGATAAACTGTGCGGGTACGGGCAACGCCTTCAAGACTGCCGGCCGCGACAAAAAAACTGGTGCCATCAACACCTTCCCGATGGACAAGTTCGAACTGATTATCCAGATCAACCTGCTCGGCACGTTTCGCTGCATTGCACTATCTGCTGCCGGCATGATGACACTGGACCCTATGGATGAATTCGGTGAGCGTGGTGCGATCATCAATACGGCCAGCGTGGCCGCGGAAGACGGCCAGATGGGACAAGCTTCCTACTCGGCGTCAAAGGCGGGCGTTGTCGGTATGACCCTGCCGGTAGCGCGAGACCTCATGAGCGAAGGCATACGGGTCAACACCATTATGCCGGGCATATTCGACACGCCGCTGCTGCAGGCGGCGCCCGACAATGTGAAAAAGGCGCTGGCCGCCTCCGTGCCGTTCCCGAAACGGCTGGGTGTGCCGCCTGAATTCGCCCATCTCGCGCTCACCATGATCGAAAACGGTTATTTCAACGGCGAAAGCGTTCGTCTGGATGGTGCCATCCGCATGGCGCCGCGATAAGGTCTCCTTTTGGCGACATGTAAAGCCGGGCTCAGGCCCGGCTTTTTTACTGGGGCTGCAGCTAGCGTTTGCCGGACTGCGCTTTTTCGACCATGTTTGCCTGGTGTTGGCTGCCCCGTGGCATGCTTTGGCGCCGCTGGCAGTGAGGCTTTTTTCGCGACCTTTCTGCAACGCTGGCCTGTGCGGCCATACAGGAGGGTCGCGGACACGACGCCGTAGCTGCGGCGTTGTGTCCGTTGTTGAGCAGGCGCTTAAGCGCTGCCGGAGCGCAGGACCTGGCCGCTGCGGCTGCCGGTGTCCTTGCCGTGTTCGAACAGCGTTTCGCCGTTGACGATGGTGTATTCGACACCGCGCGCCGGGACGACCAGGCGCCGGCCGCCCCCGGGCAGGTCGAAGCGCATTTCCCCGGTTTTGTCAGAGCCGACGGTGTTGAGGTCGAAAATTGCGAAATCGGCAGCGAGACCAGGCGCGATTTGGCCACGCTGAGTGATGCCAAAGAGCTTGGCGGGTTCGGTGGTGATGCGCTGGACTGCGCGCTCGAGCGACATGACTTGGTGATCACGCACCCACGTCCCCAGCAGGTAGGTGGCATAGCCGGCGTCGCACAGGCTGTCGACATGGGCGCCGCCGTCCGACAGGCCGATCATGGTTCTCGGATCGGTAATCAATTCCGGGATCCGGCTTTCGTCGGAGTTGAACAGTTCGTAGTTGAATTGCATCTGTAGCCCGTCTTCGATGGCGACGTCGAGGAAGGTGTCGACCGGATCGGTGCCGCGGGCTTTTGCAATGTCAGCAATGTTTTGTCCGACGAGGTCCGCGCACTCGGGCGTGGCCGCTTCCAGCACGGTCATCACTTCCCAGCGCGACGAGAAAATTAGTGGCCGTTTCAGCGCTTCTTTGAAGCTGCTGCGGAAATTCTCGTCTTTCAGAATCGCGATTTGCTCTTCCGGTGTGCGGTTAAGCACCGGGTTCCAGCACTCCATGTTGGCGAAAAGGAAGGGCGTGCGCAGATCGATTTGGATAATGAAGGGGCGGCAGGTGCTTTGTGGGACCGACCCGCGCTCGATCAGGTCGGCGACCTCGACGAGCGTATTTTGCACCGCGTCAGGGTCGTCATCACGATTGAGCAAGGCCAGCCAGGTCACCGGCCGTCCACTCGATTCAAGCAACAGGTCGAGCAGCGCACGTTCGGATTCATCAACTCTAGAGACTTCGTTGGTCAATGCGACTTCAATCGCACCCCGTCCGAGATCTTTAAGTACATTGCCATAGGCGCGCAGCTCGTCATGACTTGCCAGGCGACAGGCGAGGGGCCGTCCCTTGTAGCCCACGTGCTGCAGGGTGTTGGTAGTGGTGAAGCCGAATGCGCCGGCTTCCATAGACTCTCTTATCAGTCCGGCGATGGCGGCGGTTTCTTCCGGCGTGGACGCGCGCTCCATCGATTCTTCACCCAGGACGTAATGCCGGAATGGCGTTAACGCGCACAGGAATCCCAGGTTGAGGCCCGAGCCGCGTCTGGCTGCCGCATTCATGTAATCGGGAAAGCTTTCCCAGTCCCAGGTCACGCCCTGGTTAAGCACATCGAACGGTATCGCTTCGACGTTGACCAGGTCCCAGGCCGCCACCTCGCGGCTTTCCGGTTTGCACGGCGCGAGCCCAACACCGCAATTGCCCATCATCACGGTGGTCACGCCATGCCAGCAGGATGGCGAGGTGATGTCATCCCAGCAAATCTGGGCATCGTAGTGCGTATGCGGATCGACGAAGCCGGGCGCCACAATCAGGTCGGCGGCATCGATGGTGCGTTCCGCGCTGCCCTCGACCTTGCCGACCTCGGTAATCACGCCATTACTTACAGCGATGTCCGCGTGTTCGCGGGGCGCGCCGGTACCGTCGACGACGGTGCCGTTTTTGATGATCAGGTCATGAGGCATTTGCTGAGGCTCCGAGCGAAATCGATAAATGGGATTCTTGCGCAACTAACCCGGAAAGTCATGCCCGGACAAATATCGAGCCCCAACGCGCCAGCAGAACGGTGCAAATCACAAGCTCCGGAGCCGGCCCGCTGGTCGGCGATATTTCAGGATGCTGCGCGCGCTGCCGGCTCGCCCAGGCGCTCTAGCGCATCGGAACGGAGTTCGACTTTTCTGATTTTGCCGCTTGAAGTCATCGGAAATTCATCCACAAAGATGATATGGCGCGGGATCTTGAAGCTCGCCACGCGGCCTTTCATACGCTCGAGCAGGGTTTCAGCGCTGACGTCCTGGCCGGCGTTTCGAATCACGTATGCTACCGGCACTTCGGCCAGGCGCGCATCCGGGTAGGCCACCACGGCAGCGTCGAGTATCTCGTCCATTTCGCGCAGATAGGCTTCCATTTCCGCCGGCGACACATTCTCGCCGCCGACCTTGAGCATGTCCTTATAGCGGCCCATGAAGACGAACATGCCGTCCGGGCGCCGCATGGCCATGTCGCCGCTATGTAACCAACCGTCCGCATCGAGGGTGTCGGCCGTGGCTTCAGGTTTGTCCCAGTACCCCGAAGTCACGGCGTAACCGCGGATCAGCATTTCACCGGGTTCCCCGTCGGGCTGTTCCTCGCCTGTATCGACATTGACGACTTTGCACTCGTAGTCAGTCATGGGGACGCCGGAACTGCACACCCGCTGTTCACGGGTGGCAGACGGATTGGTCACGCAGATGAACGCCCAGGTTTCGCTCATGCCAAAACCACTAATGGTGGGACAGAACACGTCCTGCACTTTTTCCGCAATCGGGATGGTGCTCTCGACGCCCGAGGGGAGCGTTCCGAGGCGCACCGAGAGCTTGCGGTGACGCGCCGCCTGCGCATTGAGTAAATCCAGCCAGTGCGCTTCAAAACCATGAAAAATAGTCGCGCCCTCGCGCTCGGCCAGGTCCAGCGTCTCGTCGCCATTGAACACGCTGGTCAGAATTTGTTTAGCGCCCGTCAGCACGCACATCATGCTGATCTCACTGTACGCGTAGATGTGGAACAACGGCAGATAGTTCATGTGGATGTCGTCGCAGGTCAGCCCCATGATCTGCGCGCGCTCGAGCGTGTTGCGAATCGGAATGTGGCTGTGCATGACGCCTTTCGGGTGCCCGGTTGTACCGGAGGTGTAGGCAATCATCATCATGCCGTCCGGATCGACCGCTGCCGCGCGCGCGGCCAGGGCTTCATCGCTGACCGATTTACCGGCGGCGAGAAAGGCGTCCCAGCCGGTCGCGTGATCGAGGTTGATGTCGCCGACGATCACGAGGCGGCGCAGGTCCGGATAGTGCTCGACTGCAAGGGTACCGTCTGCATTTTGGATAATCGACGGCATCGAATCCGCCAGCATCGCCTGGTAATTGACCGGGCCGGATTCAGCCAGCGAGATCAGTGTGGCACTGCGCGACTGGGTCACAGTATAGGCGACATCGTCGGTCCGATAGCGGGTATTCAGCGGCACGATACAGGCACCAACCTTGGCGATGCCGTACATCAGGAAAAGCCATTCCGGGCGGTTGGTCATCCACAGTGCGACCCGTTCACCGGGTTCGACGCCAAGCGCCATCAGGGCCTTGGCGACGCGGTCGGTTTCGGTTCGGAACTGCGTGTAGGTGAAGCGCTGATCTTCAAATACCAGCGCCTCGCGCTCGCCCCAGGTTGCGGCTGCACGGTCCAGGGTTGATCCAAGTGAGCGTTTTTTAAACCATTCCATTCCGAGTTCCCCTCTAGAACTATTCGTGCCCCAAACGGCGGGCTTCCTCATCCATTACGACCGCGATACGGCCGATGGCGCGCCGTGACAGCACGTCGTCCATGGCCTCAAACACCCCGTCCAGCGAATAGGTTTTGTCGACCACGGGGTCAATCGCACCGTTCACGAACCAGTTGAACAACAGCGCCATGTGACTGCGCATTTTATCTTCGTAAACCTCGCGTAAATCTCGCGGTCCCCAGCCGAAATAAAGGCCCATATTCAGCCCGCAGACGGTCAGATTTTTGACCAGCAGAATATTCGCGGGGATCTGCGGCACATCGCCACTGGCGAAGCCGACCGGCATGATTCGCCCTTCGGCGGCCAGGCAACGCAACGATTGTTTGAACACATCGCCGCCGACCGGGTCGTAGACGGTGTCCGCCCCCAACTCATCGGTCAGCTCAAGCACTCGCTCGCGGAAATCTTCATCGCGGTAGTTGATCAGCGCATCAGCCCCGTGCGCTTGCGCGACTTTTAATTTCTCGGCTGTGCCGGCAGTCGCGATCACCCGAGCGCCGCGAATTTTGCCAATTTCAACTGCGGCGATACCGACTCCGCCTGATGCACCGTGCACCAGAAGCGTCTGCCCGCGTTGAACATTGAGCAAGTTGGGCCAGCAGATGGCCGCCGCCGAGGTTGCGTAAGAATTGGTAAAAACGACGGCGCGACAAAATTCAAGCTGGTCCGGAATCGGGTAGACGTTGACTTCACGTGCCAGCGCGCGCTCGGCCAGAGCGCCCCAGTCGATCACCGCACAAACCCGGTCACCCGGCTTGAAGCGCCTTGCCTGCGGCCCGCAGCGCTCCACAATGCCAGCGATTTCGGTGCCCGGGACAAAGGGCCGCTGTGGCTGCACCTGGTATTTACCCTGCACCACGAGGTTCGTTGCGAAACTGACACCGGCCGCCTGGGTGCGAATGCAAATCTGATCGCCTTCGGGCTCCGGCGACGGCAGGGTCTCGATCTCAAGCTGTTCAAACGGCGTCCACTCGTGGACGACCACCCCGCGCATTGTTTCGCCATCCATAATTCTGTTTGACTCGCCTCGAAATAAAAATCAACAACCCGCTGGCCGTGATGATCATATTATTGCGCGCTATTAAAACTCGCACGGAAGTTAGCACATGGCCCGGATTCAGTTTGGTACCGCCCTTCGTTCCCCATTTCATGTGGCGCAATCCGCTCACCAGATCGAGTCTTTGGGATTCGACGTTCTGGGCTGCGGCGAGCACGTGAGTTTTTACGGCGACACGGCCAATGCCTTCATTTCGCTGTCTGTAGCGGCCGGCGTGACGTCGACGATTCGCCTTATGAGCACCATTACCTTAATACCGCTTTATCCGCCGGCGTTGCTGGCCAAGATGGGCGCAGCACTGGATGTCGCCTCTGATGGGCGCTTCATGCTCGGTGTTGGCGTCGGCGGCGAATTCCCGAACGAATTTGACGCTTGTGGCGTGCCGGTCAAGCAGCGTGGTTCGCGTACCGACGACGCACTCGAGGTGGTCACCCGCACCTGGAGCGACACTGGCGTGAATTATGAAGGACGCTATACGACCCTGACCGATTTCAGCCTGAAACCGCTACCCCTGCAGAAACCGCGACCGCCAATCTGGGTTTCCGGTCGTAAGGACGCCGCCATGAAGCGCGCGGCAAAGTACGGAGATGGCTGGTTACCCTACATGTATACGCCGGAACAGCTGGCCGAGAGTGTCGAATCGATACGGCAACACGGCGACGAAATCGGCAGGGACTTAAGCGATTTTACCTTTGGCCTATACATTTTTACCGCGGTGCATGAGGACAATGACGCGGCTGTGAAAATGGCCGCCGACAAGCTGTCGGTCCAGTACTCACAGGATTTCAGCCAGCTGGTCCACAAGTATGCGCTCGCCGGCGATCCCGATACCTGCCGAGCGCGGCTGCAGGAGTACCTCGATGCCGGCGCAAGTTTCGTGTTTGTCTCCACCGCATGTGCCGACGACTATATCGATCGCAACCTGGAATTGATTGCTACCGAGGTGATCCCGTCGTTCCGGTAAACACCTCGACGTCGATTAGTCGATGACAGGGGCACATCACCATCGTTGGCTGGTGCTGTTCGGCGTCTGGTTGATCTACGGCTCATTCGGCCTGATCGCATCGAGTCTGGCGCCGCTGGTGCAGCGCATTGAGCTTGACCTCGGCATTGGCCACACCGCCATGGGCAGCATCATGGGCGCGTGGCAACTGGTGTTCATAGCCGCGGCAATTCCGTGTGGTCTGTTACTCGACCGGCTCGGTATGCGCTGGGCCTTGTTGATTGGCGCGATCTCGATTGCGCTGTCGGCCTGGGGTCGGAGCATCGCGCAAGACTACTGGAGTCTTCTGTTGGCCGTGATGGTGTTCGGCATTGGCGGGCCGATCATCT
>CAXGUU010000151.1:0-7831 GCA_964012875.1 uncultured bacterium | reverse complement strand
AGGTAAGTGCCGCCCTGGGCGCAGATGTATTCCGCGTAGATTTGCGCGAGCAGCAGGTCAACGACCTGGGCGATATCGCGATAGAAACCGTTGTCGCTCAAGTAAACCGAGAGTTCTTCGCGGAGCATCAGGTGCATGGCGTAGTCGTCGGCGACATCGAGCGTGCGGCTGTCGACATCATCGCCGTGCCAGATTTCGCGAAGCGCGCCGGTGTTGGCCTTGGTGTCCCAGACCCAGCGGCACATAAGCGGGTAACGCTCGATGTCGTATTGGTGCAGGAGTTCGGCGGCCAGATCTTTGACCCAGCGGTATTCGCGCCCGCTCGGGTACTGGGCGATAAAGGCCTGCAGGCGATCATCGGCGGTGCCGCCGTTGTCGCTGCCTGCCAGCAACAGAGCAATGGCATGTCGCAGGCGGTCGAGGCCCTCGCGATCAAATTCATTGGCGACGCGTCGGCGGACTGTTGGCATAAAGGCGCAGAGCGCAGCCAGTTCGCCGCGTTCGAGGGTGTTTAAATCGCGGTCATGCAGGGCCTGCTGGAAGACCCGGGTCTTGAGCTTGAGCGCATCGATGTAACGTTCAATCCCGCCCTGCTCTTCGCAACCGGCGACCAGGGCTTCGAGGCTGGTGCGTAGCTTCTGCCCGGAAAGGTGCAATACCGGTCGCGGCGCATCGGTGAGCGCATTCGACATCACGGCAGACGGTGTGGCGGACATGCGGGCTTCAGGAGGCCTGTTTTAGCTTGCCGAGACTCGCGATGGCCGCGGCATTGGCCTGGGCGATGCTGTCATCGATGGTTTCAGGACCGGTCGCCGCGCCGGCGACGTAAACGCCGGGGCGCGTGGTCTGGCCGATGGCGCTGTAGGTATCCTGCCGGTCGATGAAGCCATTGGGTTCGAGACCGATGCCGAAGACTTCGGCAATGCGTTTGTTATCGACATTGGGGTCCATTCCAATCGCGTGCACCACCATGTCGAAAGGGATGGTAATGGGGCGTTTCACGAGCGTGTCTTCGCCTTTCACAATCACGCGCTTGCCGTCGGAAGTCACTTCGGCGATGCGCGCCTTGATGTACTTGACCTTGAACTCTTCCTGACTGCGCCAGTAGTACTTGGTCTCATACAGTCCGAAGGTGCGGATATCCATGTAGTAGATGTACACATGGCAGTTCGGGAGTTCTTCGCGAATTTCCATCGCGATGTTGGCCGAAACCGTGCAGCAGATTTTTGAACACCACTCGCGGCCGATCTGGCGATCGCGGGAGCCCACGCAGAGCAGGATCGCGACGCGTTCGGGTTCGCGACCGTCGGAGGGACAGCGCACGCCGCTGCCGGAGGAAATCATTTGTTCGACCTGGGTGGTCGTGACTACGTCCGGGTAGGTGCCAAAACCCCATTCCGGCTTGTTGACCGAATCGAAATGCGTGAAACCGGTACAGAGAATGGCCGCGCCGCAGTCGATCGATTCGCCGTTGCCGAGCGTTGCGGTGAAGGCACCGGGCTCACCGTTGAAGGATTCGACGCTGGTGTTCAATTGCGTGGCCACGCGCGAGTCGTTCGCAATGCGGTCGACCATGCCGCCGATGGCGTCTTTCGCCCATTCCCCGGACGGTACGAGCTTGGCGTAGCCGGAGATGATCGGTGCGCCGCCAAGTTGATCGGCCTTGTCGACGATCACGCTCGGTTGATCAACGGTTGCCAGCCCATGTGCGGCAGCGAGGCCAGCGGGGCCACCGCCGACGATAAGAACGGGCTTGGTCATGTTCGGTTTTCCAGCTTCACGAAGCCCGGGCCGGAGGTGATCATGCGGCGGGGATCGTAGAGATTGTCGGCCTGGCCAGTTTTGATCTCTTCGAGGTAAGACTCAAAGTCCGCCTTGGCCGCGCGCCAGTCAATGTTGAGTTTTTCCATCAGCGACTCAACAGCCGAGGCATGCCAGTGCGACTGCACGATACGGAACGGGTGCGCGCCGCAGACGAGCGCCGCAAACTGCACGTCGGCCAGGATTGGTAACTCGTAGTCCTTGCCGACTGCCTTGCCGATCCACTGGTTCTTGTCGAGCGTGGTGATGCAGCCGGTGTCGTGACCGATCATGACATCGGCCTGCGCTTCTTCGACAGCGACCTTGACCTTGCGATCGATGGCGAACGAGCGGGTAAACTCGCGCTCGGAGATGATGTGGCGGAAACCGAAGCCGCAGCAGTCGTACCAGGTCTTGTAGTCGATCACCTGGGTACCGAGGGCCTGCATGATGCCGGTGGAGACGGCCACGCGGTTGCCTTCAAGAATCTCATCGTCGTAAATCGCGTCCTGCGGCACCATCTTGTAGACGTGGCAAGCCGGATGAATGGTCGAGCGCACCATCGAGGCATCGATGGTCTGGCGCTCAGAAATGCGATTGCGCATGACGTGCACCCACTCGGAGTAATGGACGATTTCCTCGGGAATCAGCAGTTTGCCGTCGACCAGGCGGTCGAGCTTGGCGAGGATTTTCTTAACGCGCTCTCTGAGTTCGGCCGAATGCAGCAGGTACTCGCGCACTTCCTTGTAGTTGCCGAAGGAGGTGCCGCAATGCACCAGCGGGTAGTAATAGCCGTCCGGCAGGCCTTCGGCACGGGCGGCGACGTAGGCCTGGTGGAAGTTCCTCAGAAACACGGCCGCGAGGCTTTCGAGGTTGCCAATGCCCGAACCGTGATAGTTCCAGGCCGTGCAGGAAGTTTGATCGGTCTCGTCGAGATAACGAATCTCGAGTTGGTTCATGAGCCACAGGAGCGAAGCTGGGTAGCCCGGGATATTGCCGCACTGGCCGCAGGACTTGTGGTGCCAGAGTTGTTGCGTCGGAATGCGCTTATCCCAGCCGTAGAGTGTTTTAACGCCAACGGCTTCATGTTCATCATTGATGCGATGCACGAGGATTTCGCCGTCTTTCTCAAGCTGCCACATGATGTCGCGGACGTCTTCGACGCGATCTTTGTTGGTTTCCATCGAGCGCTTGTCGATGCGTTGTTCAACCCAGGCGGTGGCGGCGCGGGCGTCGGTGGCGCTTAAGTCGCTGTCGCGCCATTCAGCGCCGTGGCCAGTGAATCGTTCGTTGTCATTTGAGGTCGTCATGGACTCATCCTCACGTTAATCATCGTCGTCGTCATCGTCTTGCTCGTCTTCCCAGTCTTCAAGATCTTCGCGCTTCTCATCCATGATGTCGGTGATGACGTCAAAGAGGTTCTCGTCGATCCCTTCAAGCTGATCGAGCACGCCGGTCATCTCCCAGATCGTGTAAAGCTCGACCGAGGTTTTGAGGTTCACTTCCCAGGCCGTTTCGGTCGTGTTCAGCGTCGGCATGGGGATCGCTTTGCGCAACAGGTTCAGCGGCGCATCGACCTTGGAGATGTTCGGGCCCCAGTCGGCGAAGTGATCGGGTGTGATCATGTTCGGAGCCAGCTGGTTGCCGGTTGAAATCAGTTTCAGCATGACGCGGCTGAAGGGGCGCAGCACGTTTTTGGCCGACTCCATACCGTGCTTGATGGCGGCTTCGCGCATCAGCATCACGAGACCGCCGGGTGAGTTGCCGAACGGGCATCTTGCGGCACAGGTGTAGCACTGGGCGCAGGCCCAGATCTTTTCCTGCATGGCGTCGTAAATGCCTTCGAGGTTTTCTGTCCACAGGAGCTGCACGATTTCGCGCGGGCTGAAATCGTAGTAGTGCGCGGCCGGACAAGTCGCAGTGCAGATGCCACAGTTGAGGCAGCCGTTCAGTTCGTAGTCGTAACGAAGATCGGCCTGGATGTCGTTGAAGATTTCTTCGAGTTCATCGCGATCAACCGGCGGCTCGGCCGACAGTGGATCGCCGATGGTGGTTTGAACGCGTGTTGCGACGGCTTGCGACATGGTCAGTACGTGAGGACGCGGCAGTCGTCTTCCATGACGGCCTCGATCAGGTGGGCGCCACCGACGATGCCTTCGCATTCCGGAATCAGATCGTCCTCGGTCATGTCGAACAGATCGAGGTTGGGCGAGCAGCATAGAAACTTAACGCCGGCTTCATGGGCGTCCTTGATGAAGTCGTACACTGACTTGGGCGAACCTTCTTTCACGACCAGTTCTTCAGCGATGCCTTTTTTCATCAGGCAGCCCGCGGTCGCGGTGCAGATGACTTCGACCTCGTAGTCCATCGCGGCGCCGACTGTCGCCTGGAAAATCGGCGCACCCAGTTCTTCGCCGTTCCGCGGATCAGTATTGGCCATTACGATAATCAGCTTTTCAGCCATCGCCTTACACACTCCATGAAGGTTTGCGTGGGTTACAACTTACCGAAAAGTATCGGCTTTTCTCCTTTATAATTCAAGGTTATAAGGATATAACTATTTGGAATATACGGGCCGGATTTATTCTGTCTGCTCAGGTTGCGACAACCGCTACAGCGCTGTCTGCCGGCGCCTGCAGCAACTCAATGACATTGCCGTCCGGGTCCCGCCCGTAGGTCGCAGCCAGGTCGCCCAATTGTTGCGGCAGGCAGTGAAAGGTCATGCCCGCGGCCTCGAGCCGTTTGTATTCGTCTTCGATATCCGTGACCTGCAGACAGACGTGGGTGATGCCGTGATCGCAGACCGGTCGTTGCGGATCGACCGGCCTCGGCGGCGGCGTTTCGTATTCGAACAGTTCGATGCAGGCGTTGCCGCATTTGAGCATGATGATGCGGGCCGAGGAGTCCTTAAGGCCGGTGATGCTGTCCAGCACCTTGTCGCCGACATCCCAGTTCAGCCGGAACACCTCTTCAAAGCCGAGTAAATCCATGTAAAACGCGCTCAGGCGTTCGATATCCGCCGTCGAGATTGCGACGTGGTTGATGCCGTGAATCATGATGCTGTCTGCTCCATCCAACCGGTTAACTGAATAAGCCCCGTCATCAGCGGAATGAGATCCGCTTCGACCCTGGGCACAAGCATACGCGCCTCTTTCAGCGTTTGCGCGGCGCCCTCGGCCGACTCTTCAAATTCCATAATGAGGTCTTCGACGATGGCGGGTTTGAAGCCCGGGTGGCCGCGAAAACCAAAGGCGTTCGCACCAATCTGGAAGACCGCCGGGGCATCGGCCGCGTCGCGGTATAAAACCTGCGCGGCCGCAGGTAATTCGAGCTGGTCACGCTGGTAGCTGATGGAAACCATCGAATCCGGCAGGTAGCCGTTCAGCGCCTCGGGCGCGACACAGCGGATCTCCCCGACTTCCAAGGCCAGCGGCGCGATATGTGTTTTGCCGCCCGCTGCGAGGGTCAGTATCTGCGCACCGAGGCCGATACCGATGACCGGTACGCCGCGCTTGAGGCAATCGTGGGCCAGTTCGATTTCTTCGACCAGGGTCGGCAGATTGCGCGGCCCCGCCGAACCCCAGGGGCCACCACCGAGCAGGATCAGGCCATCGGTCACGGACTTTGCCGTCGGCACTGTGCCGCGTTCAGTGAATGGACGGTGATACTGAAAACGGATGCGGCGCCCTTCGAGGTGGTCTTCAATGAGTCCTAAGTATTCAGCAGAGGTGTGCTGAATGACGTTCAGGCTGGCGAGGTACTCCACTAGGCAGGATCCTGCATCGCGATAGCGCGTTCGATGACGGTAACAAAGTCTTCAACCGACAGCGACATGAGGTCAACGGGCCGGCTGGAAAAGAAGCCGCGCACGACCTCGGCAATTTCGGTGGTTGGCACATCGCGCAGACGGCTCTCAAGGTCGTAGATGATGCGGGGCGGGGTAATAAAAAAATCACCGCTCAGGTAAATCTGCGCCATGCGCCGGATGCCGCTTGGTGCGAGACTCACAGTCGCTTCGATGGTGCCGCCCGGCGTCGTCAACTCCGCCTGGCTCCAGCTACCCTCAGCGCTCACGCCGTCGATGTCATGCACGAACGCCGGCGTCCCGATTTCGTCATCGTAGATCGACTGCGCCAGACTGAGCTCCCCGGCGCTCAGCTCGCCGGCAGCAGCATTGAAGTTGAGCATGGTTTCGAAAGACGCCGTCAATGCGCGCTTCACGGACGCCCGATCGGGCACCGACCTGGCGCAAGCGGCAAGCGAAGTCACCCGCGCGGCGGCGCTGCCGAGGTCATGCTTGTCGCGCTTGCTCTGGGGCACATTGAGTGCACCGAACATAAGGTCGGAATCGAGTTCCATGATCAAGGTGCCCTGGTAAAACAGGGTATCGCCGTCGTAAAAGCCACCCGTGCCACTGATTTTGCGGCCATCCACTTCAATGTCGTTGCGCGGTCGATAACGGGCATCGACGCCGAAGCCCGAAAGGGCATCAGCAGCAGAGCAGCAGATCGTTGCGGCAATGGTACCGAGGTCCGCATCGCCGAAGGCCCGTCGGGAACAGATCAGCTCCCAGCCGAGCTGATGCTGATCAAGATAGATCGCGCCGCCACCGGAGATACGGCGACCAATATCGATATTGTGCTCGCGGCAGAACTCGAGATCGAGCTCATTCGACAAATCTTGGTGCCGACCGACCAGGGCGCTCGGCGAGAATTCGAGAAAGCGCAAGGTGTCCGGCGTTGTACCGTCGCGATGAGCCTCGATCAGGGCCTGGTCGAGGGCGATGTTGAAACGCCCGTGACGGCTGCCTGTATCGATGACGCGTAAGGTTCCGGCGCTCATTTCAAATTACTGACCACGGCGCAGCTTGTGTCCGAGGCCTGGCCGTTTCTGGCTCCGCTGGACAGCGATCCGTAAACCGCGACGGCGCTAGTGATCGAACTCGTCCCCGTCCTCAAACTGTTCACCATCGCGGAGTCGCCCAAGCTGGGAACGCACGCGCAGGCGGTCGATGCGCTTGAGTTCAAAGGGGTAGC
Source organism: uncultured bacterium (assembly GCA_964012875.1). Classification (GTDB taxonomy): domain Bacteria; phylum Pseudomonadota; class Gammaproteobacteria; genus CAXGUU01. Next base: position 995 of record CAXGUU010000151.1, on the reverse strand, counting down.
TGGCAATGTTGCTGGGGGGCGAGTCGCCATAGGGGCGGTCGCAGGCTGAAATATCGTCGGCAAATTTGCCGGGACATCCGGATGTGCGAAAGGCCGTGCCTGCATCAATGACCTCGTCCAGTTCGGCCGACGGGATACCAAAATCCGAGACCCGACCTTCCTCGTCGAATTTCATGTGCCTGACACCTACCCCCCTATAGTCGATGAGGTAGCGGGCCAACTGCACCCGGCGCCACTGATCCCGCGGGGTCGCCGGCAAATGGTCCATCAATGAACCCTGTTCAGGGAAGAAACAGAACAGGTGACTGTGCCCCCCCAGTTCGACAATTCGTTCAATTAATTCGAGCACTTCGCGCTCACTCTCACCCATTCCGACAATGATATGGGCGCCGAACTTCTGGTCGCCGAAGATTTCCTTCGCGTCCAGCAACACTTCCCAGTACTTATTCCACTTGTGCGGCGACTGCACACCCTTACCGCGGGTGCGTTCAAAGATGTTCGGTGTCGCTGCATCCAGTGCGACGGTGAAGATATCGGCCCCCAGTTTGTGCAGGGTTTTGACGTCCGCGCGCTGCATAGTGGTGGGGTTGGATAGGATGGAGACCGGAATGGCGTTTGGATCGATGCGGTCGGTCCAGCGTTTCAGCACGGTCACGGTGTCGTCGTCCGACTGCGGATGGGTGATCATCGATATGCACATACGGTGGAACGGGCTCGCGGCCGGATCGCGGGCGACAATGTCGACAATGTCGTCAATGGGTACTGCCGGCCAGTCGACCCGAATGAAATTGCGATCAGCGTAGTCGCGGTCGGATTCGCGATGGCGCGCGAGGCCGCAATAGGCGCAGTTGGCGCGGCAGCCTTCGGGATAGGTCAGCAGCAGGTTCAGGCAGCGCGTGCAGGCGCAGCGATACATGTTGCCGGACATGATGCCGAGTGTGATCGCCGCCGCCGTCGATGGCTCCTTCAGCGAGGATTGTCCCGCAAGTCTTTTG
>CAXGUU010000150.1:0-7846 GCA_964012875.1 uncultured bacterium | reverse complement strand
CTTTGTCGGCACCGCCATGGACGCTGCGATCAGCGTGATAATCATCGACCATGCCGTCCGTGCCAATGCTGATCGGGCTAGCGCAGACAGACTTGAGCATACCGCTCAGCGTACCGTCCATGAGCCCACTGTCAGCGCGGCCAACGTACAGCTGGTCAATCACCATCGCATCGATCATTTGCGTGGCACCACGGTCCGCGTCGTGAATTCAATTCTGCGACAATACCGGACTTGGCTGGCAAACGTTGGGGCGTGAGCATTAATGGGGTTCAAAGCAGTTTTGTGGGATTTCGGTGGCGTCATTACTAGTTCACCGTTTGATGCCTTTAATCGATATGAAGCGGAGCGCGGCATACCGCAGGATTTTATACGCGGCGTGAACGCGACCAACCCTGACGACAACGCGTGGGCGAAATTTGAATCGAGCCGGATAGAAGCTGACGAGTTCGATAGCCTGTTTCTAGCTGAGACGACGGCCGCCGGGCACCCGATTCCGGGCCGTCATGTCACGCGACTGCTGGGTGGCGATGTGAGACCGAATATGGTTTCCGTACTCAAACGGTGCAAGCAGTCTTATACCGTCGCCTGCCTCACCAACAATGCGGACGCCGGACAGGGTAGTGGTATGTCATCAAACGACCGGCAGGCCGGCGAAGTGGCGAGCGTCATGGCGCTTTTTGACTGCGTTGTCGAGTCGAGCAAGGTAGGCATGCGTAAGCCGCAGCCGGGCATCTACGAACTTGCGTGCGAACGTATTGGTGTTTCGCCGTCGGACGTCGTCTATCTCGATGATCTTGGCATCAACCTGAAACCGGCGCGCATGATGGGCATGACCACGATCAAGGTGTTGAGCGAGGCGCAGGCCATTGATGACCTGGGTCAGGTTCTTGCTATTGATTTTCAGCTATAAGCCTCCACCAGTTGTAATAGCGATCACCAATTCAATAACTAGCGTAGAGGATTTCAATCATTTTGATATTCAGGCAATTGTTCGATCAGGAGTCTTCAACCTACACGTATCTGCTGGGCGACAGCGACAGCCACGAGGCCGTTTTAATTGATGCCGTGTTCGAGCAGGTCTGCCGCGATCTGGCTTTATTGGAAGAGCTCGGGCTGACGCTGAAGACGGTACTGGATACCCACTGTCATGCCGACCACGTCACCAGCGCGTGGTTGCTACATGAAAAGACGGGCGCAGAAATCGCGATTGCGGCGGCGGCCGGTGTGCAGGGCGCGACACGCTATCTGAAACATGGTGAACACGTTAATTTCGGTGGCCGCTACCTCGAAGCCCGCGAAACGCCGGGCCACACCAGTGGTTGCATGAGCTACGTGCTGGACGACGAAAGCATGGCCTTCACGGGTGACGCGCTGTTGATTCGCGGCTGTGGCCGTACGGATTTCCAGCAGGGTGATGCCGGCCGTCTGTATCGCTCAATTCGCAAGCAGATATTTTCCCTGCCCGACGCCGCCCGGCTGTTTCCGGGTCACGATTACAACGGACTGACAGTGACCAGCGTTGCCGAAGAAAAGCGTTATAACCCGCGTTTTGGCGGTGACATCAGCGAGAGTGATTTCGCCGGTTACATGGAGAACCTGGGGCTGCCCCATCCGAAGTCGATCGATATTGCCCTGCCGGCGAATCTCAACAGCGGGCGGCCCGAATCGGGCGACTTGCCGGTCGACGATCAGAAATGGGCACCGCTCAACTATACCTTCGCCGGTGTATGGGAAATCGATGCCAACTGGCTTGAGGAAAACAGCGACCAGGTGACCGTGCTTGATGTTCGCGAAGCAGACGAATTTGATGGCCCGCTCGGACACATCCCGAATGCGGTACTCATCCCGCTCGGTGCGCTGGCCGACCGCATCGATGAGTTACCAGCCGAACGCCCGATTGTTGCCGTGTGTCGCGCCGGTGGCCGTTCCGCCCAGGCAAACAACATACTTAATCGTAACGGTCGCACTCAGGTCGCCAATCTCTCCGGGGGTATGTTGCGCTGGGGTGCCCAGGGCCGCCCCGTCAGTGGGGGCGAGAAGGGCTGAGCACTGGCGTAATTGATATCGAGTATCATGCCGCGCTCCTGACGCCGGAGCAGATCATGAAAATCGACAACACCATGCCGCCGGGTCCACCGGCCCAGATCGCGGAACGTGCGCGCGAAGCCGAACGTTTTGGATTCGACTGCGTGTGGACCTTCGAGGCCATGAGTGATGCCTTCATCCCGCTCGCCCATACGGCGGCGGCGACCGAGAAGCTCGAAATCGGTACCAATATCGCCGTCGCTTTCGGTCGCTCGCCATTCTCGATGGCACAAACGGCATGGGACTTGCAGCGGGATTCCGGCGGCCGTTTCCACCTCGGACTGGGCACCCAGGTGCGCGCCCACATTGAACGTCGCTTCTCGATGCCTTTCGATCATCCGGCGGCGCGCGTCACTGACTATATCCGTTGCGTTCGTGCCATCTGGGATACGTTTCAGAACGGTACCCGTCCGGATTATCAGGGGCAGTTTTACCAGTTCAAACTGATCAATCCGTTTTTCAACCCGGGGCCGATCGATCACCCCGATATCCCGATCTACCTCGCTGGTGTAAATCCGCGCATGTGCCGGGCTGCCGGTGAAGTCGCCGACGGCTTTCACGTGCATCCGATGCACTCGGTCGGGTACCTGACCGACATCGTGAAACCGGCGCTGGCGGAAGGCGCGAAGGCCAACAACCGCTCAGCCGATGATCTTGTTTTGTATGCGCCAGTATTCGTGATCACCGGCGAGACGGAAGCTGAGACCTCGAAACTGGAGCAGGTTGTACGCGGTCAGGTGTCTTTCTACGGATCGACCCCGAGTTATGCCGCGGTGCTGCAGTATCATGGCTTTAACGATTTGCAGCCGAAACTCAACGCCTTGATGCGCGAGGGCAAGGTCAAGGAAATGGCTGCTGCGGTACCTGACGAGCTGCTGGAGCACGTCGCGATTATCGATAAACCGTCTGCAATCGGCGCGCGCCTGCGCGAGCGCTACGACGGCGTCCTCGATCGCGTCGCCCTCTACATGACGATGGGTAACGACGCCGCGTACGAACGCTGGGACGAGTTAATCAGCGCGATTCACGCCTGAAGCAGTCAACGCTGTCAACGGGCCCGCTAGTCGCTTTTCGGCGGAGAGAGACAACCTCGGACAGATGCCCGAGAGTAGTGTAGCTATCGTCCGGCGGTTTTCTAGGCGCTGGGCTTGGTGCGCTTGCCCTGATCTTCCGGTAGGTCCGCGATGTCTTTCTCCAGTAAGACCCGCGTCTGCGTGATGTCGCGGCAAAGCTTGTCAGCTGCGCGCATTCTGGCAGCGACTTTTTGCCGGGCGTTGCGCACTTTCTGCTTTTGCTGCGAGAGTCGGTTGGCGAAGGCGACCACCTTTTTGTAGTTGCTGCGTAGCAGCTGTTCCTTTTTGTGGTACAGCGCGACGAGGTACTCCGCGAGCGCGGATTCTTTTCGTTTCAGGTCGTTCTCAAGCGACGCTTTAACTTCTGCTAGCCGTAGACCACCCGAAGGCCAGGGTAGACCGCTTCCACGAGCAATGTGTCGATGACGAGACTGGTTTTGACCTCATGCCATTCGTCCTCAATTGTGCCGTTCATGCTGCAACGCACGATGCGACCGCGGCCGTTAGTGCGCACGCGTTTAACCTTGCCTGCATCGCCCGCACTGAAGCAGTACAAGGCATCGTCCAGCGCACAAAACCACACCGGGGGTCGAACCTCGCGACCGTCACGGCGAAAGGTTGCGAGACTCACGTAGCGGGCCTCAGCAAAAGTCGATGTCAGGGCCTGGTCAGTCTTCGGCGTAGCGCGCCGGACGCTTTTCGAGGAATGCCTCGATGCCTTCCTCGAAGAAACCGGCACTGGCGCAGAGGATCTGGCCGCGATCTTCAAGCGCCACCGCCGCCTCCAGGCTGCCGGCGTCCACCGACAGGTTCAGCCCTTCCTTGGTCAGCCGCAGGCCCAATGGCGATGTCTTGAGCATGTCTTCGGCCATCCTGCGGCCTTCGGCTTCCAACGCATCTGGCGCTACGACGGCGGAAACAATACCGAGCTTCTCGGCCCGGTCGACTTCCAGAAAGCGGCCGGTCATCATGAGTTCGGCGGCGATCGATTGTCCTACCGCGCGTGGCAGGAAATAGCTGATGCCAACGTCACAACCGGTCAGGCCGATTTTGATCATGGCGACATTCATGCGCGTACCGCTTGCGGCGATACGAACGTCAGAGGCGAGTGCAAACGCGAATCCGCCGCCTGTGGTCGCCCCGTGTGCGAGACAGATAATCGGCTGTGGGCACCGTCGCATCCGCATATAGACTTCACTGACCTGGCGCTGAAACCGCAGCCCCTTAACCGGTCCTTGGCTGACGCCATCCGCTTCCTTGATGTCGTAACCCGCGCAAAAAGCGCGTCCCGAGCCACGCAGAATCACCACGCGCACGCTGTGTTCGTGCTGCAGCCCGCCGAAATAATCCTGCAGCTCATCGCACATCCTGGGCGAAATAGCATTGAGGCGGTCCGGCCGGTTAAGGGTTAGCCAGTCAATTTCATTATCCGATTCGACGGTGATCGTTTCGTAATCCATGTGCGCTCCTCGGTGGCAGTGTATTGGCGACAATCGGCTCAGTGACGGGGCGGGCTTGCCCGGTTACGTGCCTCGATCAGGCCGTGAATGGCGCTCGCGAGCTGTTGGTGATCGTAGGCCGCGTTGCGCCTCAGTGCATTAGACATGACCACGACCAGGTAGTGTAGTCGACGCGATTGTGCCGGTGCCTCAACAATGGCCATCGAATGCATCAGGTTAATCACGTTCCCCCGATACTGACCGCATTCGAAACCGGCTTCTTCCTCGCATCGATACCAGGAGCCGCCCTTGAAATAGACCGCCGCGTCGGCAAGCGCCGGGGCGGCGGCGTAGCGCACGCGACGCTCAGTTACATAGAGGAGCTTCTTAAGCACCCGCGACGAAAAACCATCGACCAGTCGGCCCTGCTCCAGATGCAGCAGAAAGCGCATCAGTTCGCGCGCATTGGCACGCGAGGATTCACCGGCCACCAGCGCCCGGCCGCCACGGGTAAAGAAACTGCCCTGGTACAGATCTTGGGGATTGAAGCCGTTACGAAGCACGGCATCATTCAGGGTATCCCGCAACAGTGCTGACTTCTGCATTGCCGTCGCGCCTTCGAAGTACTGTTTGCCTGCTGCCGCGTCTGGCGGGAATGCGGCCCCGAACCGTCGCCACAGCATGCCGTGTTTCAGCAGCATCGACCCTGCCCCGTTCGAACTTGCCGAGATCATCCAGTCGAGGTATTCGATCAGGCTGCCGCGATCGCCCGGCATCAGCGGGCGTCTTTGCGCAGTCGCTTGTGTTCGGTCCCAGTGAATGATCTTGTGGTGATCGTTACTGACCAGATCATCGGCAGTAATTTCAAGTGCTCGCAGATTGCGCCAACGGGCATCGTAGTCGTCCCCATAGTGGTCGGCCAATGCCTGCAGCCACGACAGGGCGATCAAAAGCTTGCCCAGACTTGCCGGACTGTAGTGAACGGCTGCGCGATGCTCGGCATAGGCCACGCTGGTCGGATCGGTTAGATCGAGTACGGCGACTGAATAGTCGTCCGCGCGATCCGCCAGCAGCGTGACGACAGACCGGGTAAAACCGGGGTCGATGCCCGGTAAGTCGAAGGTCGCTGAACGGGGCAGGCGTACATCCACATCATCACTGGCGAGTCTCGCACCGGGGGGCTGGCCGGCAATACTGAACTCGCCGGATGCGGCCTGCCGCTGGAAAGCCAGGCGGCGTATCTTGGTACTGTCTGCATCGTCTAGCGGCCACGCCAGTCCATCCGTGGAGAGCACCACGAACGAAAGGAACACGAGCGCAGCGCAGACCTTAATCAAGCGGTTCATCCAGACGGACACTTCGCGTGGACCTGTCCGGTTCAACACCGTCGAGTGATTGCATGAAGGCGTAACCCTGATGGTGTTTGATGTCTGCCAGCGGTCGAATCTGAAACAGTCGCAAGCGTCCTTGTTCGAATCCGAACTCAATGTCGGCAGCGACTGACTGCAGATCGCCGCCAAGAAGTTCCTGCGCATGTTCCGGCAGTGACTGAGCAAGCGAAATCAACTGCGCAATTTCTTCGCGTCGGAGGACAACATCATTGCCGCTGGCGAGGCTCACGGAAACGCCGCCCTCGGGATTCAGTTGTGTACGAGTGGGCGCAGTGGCCTGGGCCAGCAGGCGCACGCGCCCGGAAGCCGGATGCACGCGCAGCACCTCGGCGGCCCGGCCGTCGACACCACCGCCAACGCCCTCGTTGGTTGCGATCGAAAGCCATGCACCATCACCAGTGTCGATGTCCTGGGTGATCATGACGCCGGACTTCTCAACATTGACGCTACGCTGAAGCAGCACGGCCGGGTAAATCAATGCATCAACGGAGCCTCGCGCGCGGCGCCAGAGAAACCCACGCTGGCTGTACGGCGAAGCCCATACGGCCGGGATGGCGGCGAGGATATTGTCGATGCCAACGACGTTGGGCAAGGTCAGGTTCAGACCGGCGCCGGAAAAACTCAGCTGATCTTCGACATTGCTGTCGCTGCGAACGAAAACCGCAACCCTGTGAGCACCGAACTGGCCTTCGAGGGCGGTACGAATCCCGCCGACCAGCAGTTCCGGCACCGGTTGCCGCTGAATCCAGTCAAACAGGGTCTGACGCAGCGCTTCGGCGGTTTCGGCGCGGCCCGCCATCGATTGCTGTTCAACTGCGCGCAGGCGCGCGGTTACGTAGTCGTACATCGACCCGCTACCCTCGGCTGCCGGGCGCTCCAGCAATGTGCGAAAGGCGCCGAAAGGTACAGCGACAGCGCCCGCGACGGCCGCCGGATAGAGCGCTTTAAGCTGCCCGAGCCGGGCCGACTTCGGGCCAACGATACGGCCGGAATCACTGGCCCTGAGAGCAGAGAGATCAACAATATCCTGATGCCTGAGATCGACCATGCCCGGCTCACGAGCAGGGGGGGGCGGAATGGCGCCGGCGCTGGTTGATGTATCAACGTTTTCCGACGCTGTGTCCACGGCTAAATGAATCACACCAGCCGCGCTGACGATGAGCACCACACGTTCACCAGCGTGGGCCATCAATGCCTCAAGCAAGTCCTGTTCGACCCCGATCGTCGGGATGCCGAATTCGCGCGCGAGTAACTGAGCATGCGACAGCGGGTTTCCCGTCACGCTGTTGATCATGCCCGCCACCGGCGGCAGCCGATCTGGCGATTCGTCCAGCAGGTAAATACCGTCAGCTGCAAATTCGCCAATCGACAGGGTGCGCCCGTCGCGCAGAACGCCGCGCGCGATGCCGGCGGTCAGCGCTCGGACGGCGGTGCCAACAACGCGACCGAACATCTGGTGACTGGTGCCGGCGGTACGATTAGCGTCCCGGTGCAAGCGGTCTATTGCTGCGGCGAGGTACACGAGCGGGCTCGCGCGGAGCTGGTCGGAGATAAACCCAGACGCCAGCGGCTCAATACTTGCCAGAACTTTAACGCCGTCGGCAAAAACAAAGGCCAGCTGTTGCTCCGCCCATGCTGGCACCAGCGCCAGTTGACCCACCAGGCCGCGATACTGCTCGGCGGACATCTCATCACCGGCCAGTTCAGCAAGGGTCTCGTCAAATGATTGCAGTTGCCGCGCGGAAATCAGCCCGACCCCGTAGACCGCGCGGGCGGCAATGCCGATTCGTTCCAGGAGTTGGTGTCGCGATACCGTCGGGGCTTCGCCGAGCACCTCGCCGGCGGCGGCGAAGTGGCC
>CAXGUU010000149.1:0-7870 GCA_964012875.1 uncultured bacterium | reverse complement strand
TCTCGCTTCAGTTGACCGACGCCGTGTTCAGCGCTGAAACTGCCGCCCATGCCGGCGGCAAGATCGTGGATCACCGCACTGACGGCCTCGCCATACTGCTGCCTGAACTGTGTCGCATCGGTATCTGTTGGCGCGAGCACGTTGAAATGAACGTTGCCATCGCCAACGTGTCCATAGACCGATAATCGCGCGTCGGGCCAGCGCGCCTGCACCTGCCTGGCCGCTTCGTTGGTGAAGCGCGCGATCTGTCCTAAACGCACTGAAACATCATGTTTAATCGAGCCACCGAGATGCCGCTCCGCCGCGGGGACATGTTCACGCCAGGCCCAGAATTCCGCACGTTGGCTCTCACTTTGGGCGACGACTGCATCTTCTATCAAGGCGTCTGAGGCCAGCTGACTGAGCACCGCTGCCAGTCTGTCCTGCTCACCTTCGCTCATACTTAATTCGAGGAGCGCCTGATGTGGATGCCGTTCGGTGTAGACAGCTTTAAAATCCGGAAACATTTCGGCGACATAGCCGAGTGATCGTCCGGACATATACTCGTACGACGTAACGTTGTCGCCGAGCTGTCGCCGGATTGTGGACAATGCTGCACTAGCTGTATCGAGCGATGGCAAAACCAGCCACACGGTGAAGCACTGCATTGGTCTTGGGAATAGTTTGAGCACCGCCTGCGAAATGATCCCGAGTGAACCTTCTGCACCCATGAATAACTGCTTGAGGTCGTAGCCGGTATTATCCTTGCGCAAGCCCGAAGCGCGGTCCACGATGCTACCGTCAGGCATTACAGCTGTCAGTCCGAGCACCAGATCGCGTGTAGTGCCATAGCGCAAGACAGCCAAGCCGCCAGCGTTGGTCGAAAGGTTGCCGCCGATCTGGCAGGTTGCCTGCGAACCCATGCTCAACGGTAATAACATGCCCGCATCGGCGGCCGCCTGTTGCGCCCGCTCAAGCGTTACCCCCGCCTCAACTGTCAATGTCATGCCGACGCTGTCGACGTCGACGACACGGTTAATGCGTTCAAGACTGATTACCACTTGACTGCCGTCGGAACTCGGCGTCGCACCGCCACAGTATCCCGTATTCCCACCATGAGGCACCATGGCGACATCAGATCCGTAGCACAGCGCCATCGCGGCGCTGAGTTCGACAAGTCCGCCGGGCCTGACGATCGCAAGTGCATCGCCACGGTACAGCTGACGTTCATCGACTTCGTAGGGTGCTTTCGATTCGGCTGCGGTCAGCACATGGCGGGCGCCAACAATGTCTGCCAGCTTCCCCAGCACTGCCGTCCGGCTCAATCCTGCCCCCTGATTTTCAAGCTGCCAGTACTGAGGCCGCGGCATCGCGAAACGCGGCGCAACGTTCGAAATAGTTTTCAGTCGTTTTTGGCATCGGGACCCTGGCGAATGCGATCCACTCAATCAGCCGCTTCCCTTCACGGACCAGGGCCGTGCCGTGGTCTGACATTGCCCGCATTTCCTTTGTGCTTGCGCGCTCAGGTTCGAATTCAGACAGGTGGTCGCCCGTGACCACAAATTCCGGCCACACGCGGAAAATCGCGGGGTCCGTTTTGATCGTTTCGCTTTCCAGTTTCGCAGCGCGCCCATACGCCTCGATGTACTGCCGGACTGATGAAAATCCGGGCACGTCGAGGAAGGTTTCGAGCATGCGCGTGGCAATGGCATCGATGGCAGCCATGGTTTGCGCAATTTTTATGTAGCGTGACTCGTAAAACTCGGCGACGGGCATGGAGAACACCTTGAGCGGCTCTCCCCAGAGTTCATCGAGGCCCTCTTCACCGCTGTAATGTTTAACTTGTTTACCGAGATCGAAAGCTTCCAGGAAACAGGACTCGCACTCGAGCATCAGCTCATTCGCGGCGGTGATCTCGATGCCCTTTTGTTTGAGTTCAAAGATCATCGTAAAAATGTCAGAGCCACGATTAAGCAGCGCACCAGCCAGCATGGCGGCATTGACCCGCCTGCGCTCGGGTTCGGTCGTTGACTCGTAGGCCAGGCGCGCCTCTGCCAGGTTGTAGCCGGGTGTATTGATGCCGGCTTCAGTGTGATGAAAGACGCGTTTCGTCAGTTGGTCGATCAATTCGCGTCGCGCGCGCGCGGCATCGGGCGGAACTTCGTAGCGCCGAATCCAGTAACCGTCGTAGTACACGCAGGTTTTGCCATCGAGCTGGCGAACCGTGCCATTCGGCGGCGATTCATCTGCGTTGGGACCGAGAGATTCGTGTTCAGGCGGATTCAAGATCGCTTCTGAAAGCCGCTGCGGCGCCAATTAAGGTCATCCGGCTCACCGTGGTGATCATCAAGTGCGCGTATCATACCGGCTCGATCATCCGATCGAAACCGCCGGGACTGATTGACTGATGCAAATTTTTGTTACGCATTTTGCGCCCGAACCAAAAAGGGATCAGGCGTCGGGGAAAACGTAACCAGCGAGTTGTTCGCGCAAGGTCAATTTACTGACTTTCCCGGTCGCCGTGTGCGGTAACTCGTCGAGGAACACGACGTCGTTAGGGATCCACCATTTCGCAACCTGTCCGTCAAAAGCATCCAGCAATCGCATCTTTAACTCGTCACCTGCATGATCGGACACAACCACCAGCAGCGGCCGTTCCTGCCATTTCGGGTGATGCATACCGACAACTGCGCATTCGCGCACCTGTTCGTCGGCAATTGCAACATTCTCCAAATCGATTGAACTGATCCACTCACCGCCGGATTTGATCACATCCTTCGTTCTGTCCGTGATCTTTACGTAGCCCTCAGCGTCGATGGTGGCGACATCACCAGTCTCAAACCAACCGTCCTCGGCGTGTGCTTCCGAGGGCTTATCCAGCTTGTAATAGTCGCAGCAAACCCACGGGCCGCGCACCTTAAGCGACCCGAATTTGTCCCCGTCCCACGGCAATTCCTGACCCTGCTCGTCGACAATTTTGATATCGACCCCGGGCAGCGGCCGCCCCTGTTTGGCGAGCTGTTCTCGCAATTCAACACCTTGCAGCCTTTCGGAATTGATGTTGGGGCGATTGACCACACCCAGCGGGCTCATCTCCGTCATGCCCCAGCCGTGCAAAACGGTCACCTGGTGCTTGTCGCGAAACTCCTCGATCATGGAAAGCGGGCACGCCGAGCCGCCGATGATCGTACGATTCAGTGGCGCCAGCGAGCGGCCGCTTTCACGCAGGTATTCGAGCAGCGGCAACCACACGGTCGGCACTCCGCCAGCAAGGGTAACGTGCTCCTGCTTGATCAGGTCGACCAGCAAGTCCGGTTGGCTCAGCTTCGGCCCGGGGAACACCAGTTTCGCACCCACCATGAGCGCAGCATAGGGATAGCCCCATGCATTGACGTGGAACATTGGCACCACGGGAAGAATCGCGTCCCGGGCCGACAATGCAGCGGCGTCAGGCAAGGCAAGACCGTAGGAGTGCAGCACCGTACTGCGGTGACTGTACAACACGCCCTTGGGGTGCCCGGTCGTGCCGGAGGTGTAGCACAGGCTGCTGGCCCGATTTTCGTCGAAATCGGGCCAGTCGTAGTCAGACGATTCGGCATCGAGCAAGGCCTCGTAGCAGTGCAGCTCAACACTGTCCGATTGCGGCATATGCGCCGGTGAGGTCATGACGACCCAGCCTTTTACCCCCGGACATTCGGCCGCTATGCCCTCGATGACCGACGCGAAAGCGACGTCAAAAAACACCCATTCATCTTCCGCGTGGTTGATGATGTAGATCAGTTGGTCGGCAAACAGGCGCGGATTAACCGTATGCAGAATGCGGCCACTGCACGAGACACCGTAGTACAGCTCAAGATGACGAAAGTCATTCCATGCGAGCGTCGCGATGCGTCCATCGGCGCTCACACCGAGGCGATCGAGCAGATTGCTGACTTTGCGCGCCCGTTGTAGTGATTCGGCTATCGTGTAGCGATGCCGATCGTGATCCGCGGTGATCGACACGATCTCGCGGAAACCGTGATTCCGCTCCCCGTGCAAAGCCAGGTTCTTAATCAGCAGGGGGGAATCCATCATCAGGCCGCGCATCGCATTTTCTCCTTGGAATCAAGCGCCGAATTGAACGGGCGCCATGATAAAGTCACGCCCAATGCAAAGCGAACGAATCACCTTAATCCGCCCTGACGACTGGCATGTACATGTTCGCGACCAAGACATGCTCGCTGCGGTTATCAACGACACCGTGACCCACTTCGCGCGCGCGATTGTCATGCCGAACCTGAACCCACCGGTCACTACGATGATAGAGGCAGCAGCCTATCGGGAACGCATAGAGGCAGTCGCCGGGTCCGGTTTCACGCCGCTCATGACCTGCTATCTGACCGACCGCACGCAACCGGCAGATTTAATCGAGGGGCATGCCCAAGGCGTCTTTACTGCAGCAAAACTGTACCCGGCGGGCGCCACGACCAATTCTTCCGCCGGGGTAACTGACGTCCTGCGGCTCGACTCAGTGTTTTCTGCCATGACGGAAGTGGCGATGCCCTTATTGATTCACGGCGAGGTCGTTGATGACAACATCGATATCTTTGATCGCGAAGCGGTATTCATTGAACGCTCCCTGAAGCCGCTGCGCGATCGTCACCCCAATCTGAAGATTGTGCTTGAACACATTACGACCAGCGATGCAGTTGATTACGTCGCAAGCTGCGATGCCGCACTGGTCGCCGCGACGATCACGCCACACCATCTTTGTCTTAACCGGAACGCTATGTTCAAAGGCGGCATTCAGCCTCATCATTACTGCCTGCCCGTAATCAAGCGTGAACGCCACCGCCTGGCGCTGGTTGAAGCGGCGTGTTCAGGCAGCCCACAGTACTTTCTTGGCACCGATTCTGCGCCACACACCGTGGATGCGAAGGAAACAGCCTGTGGCTGCGCCGGCATCTACAACGCACCGTCGGCGATTTCGAGCTACCTCGAAGTATTTCGTGAACACAATGCGCTCGACCAGTTCGAACCTTTCGCCAGCACCAACGGACCGCGTTTTTACACTTTGGAACCCAATACGGACAGGGTTACTTACGAAAGAACGCCGCTGCGGGACGGCCCAAGCGAACGCCCCAGCAGTGTCGGAGCGATCCGTATCTTCGACCCGGGCCAGCAGGCGGCATGGCGCCTGGTCCGCTGAGGCCTGGCAGAACAACTGCCATACGACCTGCAAACAACAGCCGAACTGACTTTCTGATCGACGTGGACGGCGATTCGATGAATTCCGGGACTTCCTATCACCAATGGCATGCTTTTGATCGCGAACACTTGTGGCACCCGTACAGCACCCTTATTGATCCGGCTCCCGTTTTTCCCGTCGTCGGGGCCGAAGGTTGCCGGCTGCATCTGGCAGACGGGCGTGAACTGATCGACGGCATGGCTTCGTGGTGGTCGGCAATTCATGGTTACCGGCACCCGGCTTTGAATGCGGCGGTGAGTGAGCAACTCCAGACCATGGCACACGTGATGTTCGGTGGGCTGACACATCAGCCTGCTGCCGACCTCGCAAAAATTCTGATCGATATCACGCCGGCTGGCCTCGACTATGTTTTTTTCGCCGACAGCGGTTCGGTTTCAATCGAGGTCGCAATCAAAATGGCGCTGCAATACACCAGCGTCAAGGGCGAAGCAGAGCGCCACAAATTACTCACGATTCGTGGCGGCTATCACGGCGATACTTTCGGCGCGATGGCCGTGTGCGACCCCATCACAGGTATGCACAGCCTGTTCACAGACGTTCTGCCGGAGCACCATTTTGTATCGCGCCCAACGATCGGGTTCGATGCTGACTGGGATGACGATGAGACCGCCGAGATCGAGCAACGGTTTGCCGAGAGCAGCCATGAAATTGCCGCAGTTATTCTTGAGCCTGTCGTTCAGGGCGCGGGTGGTATGTGGTTCTACCACCCCAACTACCTCAGGCGCGTGCGCGAGCTTTGTGATCGTTACGGCGTGCTATTAATCGCCGACGAAATCGCAACGGGTTTTGGCCGCAGCGGTGAACTGTTCGGATGCGATCATGCAGCTGTCATGCCGGACATTCTGTGCGTCGGCAAGGCCCTCACCGGTGGCTACATGACGCTCGCGGCCACGCTCGCAAATGAGGACGTTGCCATGACGCTCAGTCGTGAGGCGCCCGGGGTATTCATGCACGGGCCCACATTCATGGCGAACCCGCTGGCCTGCCGCTGCGCACTGGCGAGTGTTCAAACCTTGCTTGAAGGCAACTGGAAAGCCAACATTAAACGCATCGAACGCGGTCTGACCGCCGGTCTCGAACCGGCACGCGGCTTAGGCTCAGTAGGGGATGTGCGCACCCTGGGCGCCATTGGAGTCATCGAACTCAAACAAGAAGTCGACATGAAAACGATTCCGTTTGAGTTCGTTAAACGTGGTGTATGGGTTCGCCCCTTCGGGAAACTGGTATACGTCATGCCGCCATATGTCATCAATGATAACGAACTGGACACGCTGACCGCGGCCATGGTCGACGTCGTCAGCGGGCTCTAGCAGGGCGACCATGCAAAACGTGGTGTGGAAGGCCAGCGACAAGGCGCAGACAAGGCGGCTGTCTGAGTTTTCAGGCCTTGATGAGGAGTGCAGACGAATCCGCAACGTGGCCCGTGGCCGCGACAGTCGTTTTGCATCGCCCTGCTAGACGGGGGGCGGTCGGAAACTTGGAAGAAGAGCCGCCTCAGTTCGACGCCGAAGTGCTACGCGCCATGGCCAGATGGCCGGATGTGCCCGAGTGCTATGGCTGGCTGGGTCTCGACGCCCGCGGTCGATGGCGGATTAAAGGCGAATCCATCACGCACCCCGGCGCAGTCGATTTTCTTGGCCGCAATTACGCCAGCGATGACCGTGGTAACTGGTACGTTCAGAACGGGCCTCAGAAAGCCTACGTGGATCTGGCGTATACGCCCTGGGTCTATCGCTTCGAACCGCACGCAGGATTTAAAACGCACAATGGACGGGAGGTCGGCCCGATCAACGCGCTGTGGCTCGATGACGAAGGCGCGGTGCTGGTCGACGCACAGCCCGGCATCGGCGTGCTCGATGACCGGGACATGGCGGCGCTGGCTGAGTATATCGATGACAGCAGTGTCCCCCTGCAGTTCAGATGGTCCAGACTGGTCCTCGACTTCCGCCCCCTGGTGCGGACTGAGGTCGCGGGGCAATTCGGGTTCGTCCCGCACCCTGCGCCCGCAGCCGCCACACCCGAATAGCGATTGCATATGCGTATGCTGCTGCAAAATAACATTGCCGCTGCAATACTCGCGGGCGCCGCCGTTATTGTTTGCGTCTGTCAAATCGTTGTCGGCGACGACATTTTCGTCCGCGCTCACTATGCATTTGGCGTCGTTCTCGCTGTGCTCGGCAAGCACGCAAACGTACCGCCCGAGTTGAGTTTCATGTTTGCTCCTCTGCGCTTACTGACGAGCCTGCTGCTACACGAAAATTTTCTCGTTTTGTCCGTCAATGTCGGTGCGTTGCTCTTGTTTGGCCGTACTGCCGAAATCGCCTGCAAACCACTTCGCGCGGGCGGCATCTTCCTCTGTGGCGGCATTTTTTGCCGGACTAGTCATCTGCATTTTTGCATCAGTAAGGACGCATGCGTTTGTTGGTTAGCAAGGCGCTGTCTCAGCCATGTTCGGGTGTCGCCTGGTGCTGCAATCGGACTCTACAACCGAGCTGCTGCCAGGCACCGCTCTACGGTTCCCACGGCCAGGGCGTAGCGTGACGGCGCTGGGCTTTCTTGCGTGGATGGTGGTTGCAGTGTCGGCGACGACGCCGGATGCCCAACTCTATTCAGCCCTACTGCCGGCATATACAACGTCGGCGG
>CAXGUU010000148.1:0-7876 GCA_964012875.1 uncultured bacterium | reverse complement strand
CCGAAAACGCGGCCGCTGTCGTTTTGGCGATTAACAGCACTTCCTGCTCGCGCTCGACCTTGCCCTGCCATTGAAAAACCGAGGTCACACCCTCAACTAGGTTGACGCAAGCCGCCTGTGACTCCGCGACCGCGACGTCGGCCAGTACCGTGGCCGTGGCGTCGCCGGGACAGGTGCAGTACACCATCAGGGTGTCGGTCGGGTCAGACATGGAAAACCGGAGGATTAAGTTCGCGTGCTATTGTAAATCGGCTGCCTGCTAGCTGCGCTTGGTTTCAGGGGCGCACCGAACGATCCGCTATGCCCGTATTCCTGCTGTTAATCCTTCTCCTCGTCACCGCACCCTTGGTCGAGTTGTACGTCCTGATTGCGGTCGGCCGCGAAATTGGCGCGGGTCCCACCATCGGACTCGCCATACTGACCGCTGTGATCGGTGCGTGGCTGTTGCGTTGGCAGGGCCTGAACACGCTGAACCGGGTGCAGCAATCGCTGCAGGCCGGTGAGCTGCCGGCCGTCGAGCTGGTTGAAGGCGTGATTTTGCTCTTGACCGGCGTCATGCTGCTGACCCCCGGCTTCATTACCGACGCCATCGGGTTCCTGTGCCTGGTCCCGGTGATTCGACGCTACTTCGCCGCCGGTCTCGCCGGACGACTGGTGGTCAGTACCTTGCACGGCGTGCGCGGACATCACCGTGGTCCGGGGAGCCACGAGGATTACACCATCGACGGCGAATTCACCGTCGACGACGAGGACCGCAGGCGACACCAGAAACGGCTGGACTGACGTCCGCGCGGGTCCGTTTTAGAGATCCGCCAGAATTCGGGCCGCTTTCTCGAGCGTCGCATCCTCTTTGCAAAAGCAAAACCGCACGTAGCGATGGTCCGGTGGGTTCTGGTAGAACACCGACATCGGGATGGCAGCAACGCCGATGGTCTGGGTTAGGTATTCGACAAAACGCGTATCGGGGTCATCTGAGATCGCGGAATAATCGACCAGCTGAAAGAACGTACCGCTGCTGGGTGTAAATTCGAAGCGTGAATGCGCTATCGCCGCGTTGAACAAATCGCGTTTGCGCTGATAGAACGCCGGCAGTTGATCGAGATGCTCAGGATTGCTCGCCATGAAATCGGCCAGCGCGTGCTGCACCGGCGTGAAGGCGACGAAGGCCACGAACTGATGCACGCGCCGCAGCTCGAGAGTCAGCGTTGGCGGCGCGACCACATAGCCCGTTTTCCAGCCGGTCACATGGAAGGTCTTGCCGAACGATGAGATTACAAAAGCGCGCGCCGACAGCCGCGGTTCGCGCAATACGCTGGCATGTTGACGCCCGTCGTAAATAAGATGTTCATAAACTTCATCACTGATGACGATCAGGTCGTGTTGCTCAGCGAGTTGGGTTAGCTCGGCGATATCGTCGGCATCGATCACGGCGCCCGTGGGGTTATGAGGCGAATTGATCATGATCACCCTCGTCCGTGGCGTGATGGCCTTGCGCACGACATCCCAGTCGATGCGGTAGGCCGGAGCCCGCAGGGTCAGGTGCACCGGCACGCCGCCGTTTAAACGCACAGCCGGGTCGTAACAGTCGTAGACCGGATCAAACATGATCACTTCATCGCCTGCAGCGACGACGGCGGTGACAGCACAATAGATGGCCTCGGTCGCGCCGGGCGTGATGGTCACTTCATCGTCTGCATGGGTGGGACGATTGTAAAAACGCTCGACCTTAGCCGCGCACTGCTTGCGCAAGGCCGGCACACCCGCCAGCGGTGCATACTGGTTGTAGCCGTTGCTGGCATACCAGGCCAGGCTTTCAAGCAGGGCCGCAGGGCCGTCATAGTCCGGGTAGCCCTGGGACAGGTTAATGGCACCGAAGTCGTGTGCCATCTGTGACATTACGGTAAATATGGTGGTGCCGACATCCGGCAGCTTGCTGTCAATGGTTGGCGTGTTCATGACTTCACTGTTCGGTTGTAGACGGTCGAGACTTCGGCTGCGTTCATTCATAATCGAAACACTTGATGTTCCGCCCTCGTGACATGACCGCGCCCAAAAACTTCGCCGAAGAGTGTCATGCGCCTGCCGGGCGAGATCAACTCACGCGACGCCCGTGTACGTCCGGGTCTGGCTGCTCACATTTCAAATGGCCAGAATCACGGCCACTACGGCCGGGCCTGATCTGCGCCGGCCGCACTATGACGGCGGGCTCACCCTTGTGCGCGTAGCAATCCCGGACATCCTCGCCGACGAGCAGGCGGCACTCAAACAGCGTTTTGATGCCGCATGCGACAGCACAAAAGTAGCGGCAGAGTTGCTGGGGCCGCTCGAGCAAGCCTTCACCGCGAGCCCCTTTTTCGCGGAAATTGCGATCCGCCAACCGCGCGCCCTGCTCGACCTAGTCAGTGATGCATCGATTGGCCGGCCGCGCGCCAGCGGCGAATACATCGCGATGATCACGGCCGTCCTGGACGGGGCGAGCGACGTGGCAGCGGCCAAGCGCTTGTTGCGCGAAACCCGCCAGCTCGAAGCAGCGCGCATCGCCTGGCGTGACATTGTGCTCGGTACGGACGTCCATACCATCATGGCCGAGCTTTCCGCCTTCGCCGACGCGATTATCGCTGGCACCGTCAGCTGGCTTGGGCAAACGCTTGAACCCCGCTTCGGGCGGGCCCGGGATGAATACGGGGAGGTGCTCGAACTCGGTGTGGTCGGCATGGGCAAACTGGGTGGTGGCGAGCTCAACTTCTCATCCGATATCGATCTGATCTTCGTCTACCAATGTGCCGGTACTACGGACGGCGGGCGCAAGGACATTGACCACCAAGAATATTTCGATCGCCTCGGTCGCGAATTCATTGCGCTGCTGAACGAGACTACCGCGGACGGTTACGTCTTCCGCGTCGATATGCGCCTCAGGCCCTTTGGTGACTCAGGTCCGCTGACCACTTCGCTGGCGGCGCTCGAGCATTATTACGCCACCCACGGTCGCGACTGGGAGCGTTACGCGCTCATCAAGGCGCGCATGATTTCGGGCAACGCGCGCGCGCAAAAACGCTTTGAAGCGCTGACGCGACCCTTCGTCTTTCGACGCTACCTCGATTACGGCTCGCTCGAATCGCTGCGCGAAATGAAACGGCTGATCAATGACGAAGCCGACTCCGCCGCGCTCGCTGCCGACGTTAAGCGCGGGGCCGGCGGTATTCGCGAGATTGAATTCACCGGCCAGCTGTTCCAGCTGATTCGCGGCGGACGCGAACCCGATCTGCGCACGCGCTCGATTGTGGCGGCACTCGATACCTGCGCAACACTGAAGCTGCTTGAGTCCGCGGATGTTGATGAACTCAAACAGGCTTACGCCTTCCTGCGCACCACCGAGCACCGCCTGCAGCAGGCGCATGACTGGCAGACACATGCGTTGCCCGAATCCGAGCCGGAGCGTGAGCGTTTGCGTTACGCCCTGGGTTTTCCGAGCTGGGACGCGTTCGCCACGACCCTGAGCCAGCATCGCACGCGGACCCAGTCGCACTTCCAGGGTTTGCTCGAAACACCTGATGAAGATAATGCGGGGACATCCGGCGACGGCTGGGTCCGTGCCTGGCAGCACGCCGCGGAGGGCGATGACGATGCCGCC
This sequence comes from uncultured bacterium, assembly GCA_964012875.1. Classification (GTDB taxonomy): domain Bacteria; phylum Pseudomonadota; class Gammaproteobacteria; genus CAXGUU01. The sequence goes on along the minus strand of CAXGUU010000148.1, from coordinate 4,245 downwards.
ATCCCGGGTCCCGAGGGTCCGCTCAGCGCTGGCGCGGAACAACTGTTGTCGGTGATTGCGCACACGCGATTCCTGAACCGGCTGAGTCGCGAGGGCCGCGAACGCCTTGACCGCCTGGTGCCGCTGTTGCTCGAGTCTGCCGAAGCCACCGGAACCGGCGCCAGCGCTTACGCAGCGCTGGCCAAGCTGATTACAACCGTGGCACGGCGCAGCGTGTACATGAGTTTCCTTGCCGACAACCCGCCGGCGCTTAAACGTTTGCTTGAATTGTTTGAAGCGAGCCCGTGGATCGCCGGACAGATCACCGCCCATCCTCTCTTACTCGATGAGTTGCTGGACGCCCGCCAGCTCTACTCACCACCACAGGCATCAGCGCTTATGCAGCTGGCGGCGCAGAAAATACGCACCACTGATGGCCTTGAGCAGGCGATGGAAGCCCTGCGTGCGTTCCGCAATCAACAGGTCCTGCGCGTCGCAGCCAGTGATGTGATGGGACATTTGCCCGTCGCGCGCGTGAGTGACCAGCTGGCCTGGACCGCAGAGGCCTGCGTGAACAGTGCGCTCGATCTGGCCTGGTCGGAACTGACGACTCGCTACGGCACCCCCTGCCGTGATGACGGCGGCAACAGGTGCGAGACCGGCTTTGCGGTCATTGCCTACGGCAAGATGGGCGGGATTGAACTCGGTTACGGGTCGGATCTGGATCTCGTTTTTCTGAATGATTCCACCGGCAGCGCGCAACAGACCAATGGTGAGAAATCGGTCGAAAACAACGTTTTTTATACCCGCCTCGCCCAGCGTTTCATCCACATCCTGAGTACCACGACGCCGTCTGGCACGGCCTATGAAGTCGATACACGTTTAAGGCCGAGCGGTAATGCGGGCATGATGGTTTGCCCAACGCCGGCGTTTCAAACCTACATGACAGAGCAAGCCTGGGTATGGGAGCACCAGGCGCTGGTGCGCGCGCGCGGCATTGCCGGCCAGTGCGAAGTCATTGCCGAGTTCGATCGCATCCGCAACGAAGTGCTGCGCCGGCCCCGGGTCGAGGCAGACCTCAAACAAGCGATCGTCGAGATGCGCAAGCGCATGCTGGGCGAGGTCGACCGCGGTGACGACTCACATTTCGATCTCAAGCGCGGTGTCGGTGGTATTACTGATATTGAATTTATGGTGCAATACGCCGTCCTGCGTTGGGCGGCGCAGCACGACGCACTGCTCGACTGGACCGACAACCTCCGTTTACTCGAAACCATCGCTGAACTCGAGCTGTTACCAGCAGCCGCTTGCGACGAGCTGCGCGACGCCTATTTCGCTTACCGGGCGCAGATTCATCGTTCGGCGCTTCAACAAATCGACGCCCTGGTGCCGGTAACGGAGTTTGCCGACCATCGCCATGCGGTGCAGGCAATTTGGAAGACCATATTCGACTAGGCCCTGGCGGGGTGATTAGAAACATGGCGAAGAAAGCCAGGGGCGGCGGCGTGAAGCGCCCTGCGATCCTCGTTTATCAGGTATAAACTGCGCTTCTCGATCACCCCACGCCTTGCCAGCGGGCATGCTCGCTCGCTTTTAAGAGCTTTCTTCAGGAGAAAAATAATGAGTTATGCCGATCGCGATGGCGTGATCTGGATGGACGGCGAAAAAGTCCAGTGGCGCGATGCCAATGTTCACGTGCTGACCCATACCCTGCACTATGGCGTGGGTGCGTTTGAAGGCATTCGGGCCTACGAGACCGATCAGGGTACGGCGATTTTCCGGCTCGAGGATCATATCCGCCGCCTGTTCGACACCGCCCACATCCTGGAAATGGACGTGCCGTATTCGATGGCAACCATCGTTAACGCCTGCGTCGAATCGGTCAAAGACAACGAACTGGCTTCAGCCTACATCCGACCGCTGGTGTATTACGGATCTGAGGGTATGGGCTTGCACGCCGACAACCTCTCCGTTCATGTCTCCATCGCCTCGTGGTTCTGGGGCGCTTACCTTGGGGCCGACGCGCTGGAGAAAGGCATTCGTATCAAGACCTCATCCTATACGCGGCATCTGGTCAACAGCGTCATGTGTCGGGCCAAGGCCTGCGGCAACTACATCAACTCCATCCTCGCGTTGCAGGAAGCAGCGCGCGATGGCTACGACGAGGCGTTGATGCTGGACAACGAAGGCATGGTGGCTGAGGGCAGCGGCGAAAACATCTTTATCGTGCGCAAGGGCGTCGTCTATACACCTGAGATTACCTCGTCGCTTGAAGGCATCACGCGCGAGACCGTGATGACGCTGGCAGCCGAAGAAGGCCTCGAAGTGGTCGAAAAACGCATCACGCGTGACGAGATTTACATCGCCGACGAAGCCTTCTTTACCGGCACCGCGGCGGAAGTCACGCCCATTCGAGAACTCGACAACCGCCAGATCGGCCAGGGCTCCATCGGCCCGGTGACCAAGCAGCTGCAGAGTGCCTATCTCGATCTCGTGACAGGCAAACGAGACGGCCCGGCCGATTGGTTCACACTGGTCAAATAGACGCCACGACCAGTTCTACAGCATGCCGGCACAGCCCCTGGTCATCTGGCAGCTCGCCGATGGCCGTGCTGGGCACGAACGCCAGGTACAGGGCCTGCTTGACGCATTAGCCCGGCGGACCGCGATTGAAAGTCACCGCATCGAAGTCGGTACGCGCGGTCTGCGCGCAGCGCTGGACGCATGGCGCCGACATTTTCCGGCAGGTCACGGGCTGCCGACCCCACAATTGATTGTCGGCGCCGGTCACGCGAGCCATTGGTCTTTGTTAGCCGCGTCACGGGCAAGCTCGGCGAAGAGTGTTTGCCTGATGCGTCCGAGCCTGCCCTTGGGCTGGTTCGACGTGGTCATCGTCCCAGCCCATGATCAACCCCGGGCGCACCCTGCTGTGTGGGTGAGCGAAGGTGTCTTGAACCCGATGACCCCCGCTACGGAAAAAGAGTCAAGCCACGGCCTGATCCTCGTTGGCGGCCCGTCGCGGCACCATCACTGCGACGATACACAGGTGCTGACAGCCATTGATCAGATCCTGTCGCTTGATAAAACCATGCACTGGACCTTGTGCGACTCTCCCCGCACACCGCCGAGCCTGCGCACTGCTTGCGGGGAAATCAACCACAATCGCCTGAGCTGGGTACCCTTCGACAGCGTCGACCGTTCGTGGCTGACCAACCGGCTCGGCCGCGCCAGCCGTGCCTATGTCACCAGCGACAGCGTCAATATGATTTTTGAAGCGCTGACCAGTGGCGCCGATGTCGGCATCATCGAGATGCCCGCAGCACGCACCGATCGCGTGTCGGCCATCGTGCCCGACCTGATTGCGAACCATCGGGTTCACGCCCTGGGGCACGACAGCGTCGGACCACAGCAGCTGGCGGAGGCCGATCGCATTGCCGCGCTGTTGCTCGACCGCTTTCCGCAACTGAGTGTGGCCAACGGGGAGCCAACGTGAGCAAACCGATGACCGTCTTGCAGTTGCTGCCCGAATTAAACGTCGGCGGTGTTGAACGCGGCACGCTTGAAATAGCACGCGCGCTGACCGCCGCCGGCCACCGCGCGCTGGTTGTGTCAGGCGGCGGGCGAATGGTGCCCGAACTTGAAGACCTGGGCGCTACCCATATTGAACTGCCCATCGGACGCAAACATCCACGCACCCTCGGCCTCATCCGGCCGTTAGCCAAAATCCTGGCCGATCACGAGGCTGACATCGTGCACGCGCGCTCTCGACTGCCGGCATGGGTCGGCTGGCTGGCGCGGCGGCGCCTGCCAGCGGCCGAACAGCCGCGCTGGGTAACGACCGTACACGGCCCTTACACAGTCAATCGCTACAGCCGCATCATGGTCAGTGGCCAACGCGTGATTGCGATCTCCGAATTTATCCGCGACTACATCACCCACTATTATCGGCAGGTCGATCACAAGCGCATCGACGTCATTCCACGCGGGGTCGATACGGCCCGCTATTTTGCCGATTTCGTCCCCGACGATAACTGGCTCGATGAATGGCGCAGGACGCAGATCCCGCTCGATAACAAATTCGTCATCGCGCTGCCGGCCCGTTTAACGCGCTGGAAAGGTCAACTCGAATTCATCGAATTGCTGCGCCGGCTGCGTGCCGACGATGAAGCCGTTGCCGGCGTCATCATCGGTGCGGCACATCCACGCAAACCGCGTTATGCAGACGAACTGAAAACCGCGGTCGCTCGCGCCGGCATCGAGGACGAT
>CAXGUU010000147.1:0-7965 GCA_964012875.1 uncultured bacterium | reverse complement strand
CTTCAAATATTAAACTGCAATAGAACATTTACATATAAGTGGTGCCGAGAGGCGGAATCGAACCACCGACACAGGGATTTTCAGTCCCCTGCTCTACCGACTGAGCTACCTGGCCGTTGGGGTGCGAATCAATTTGCGGCGTTGCGCCGCGATGCGCGTTGGTGCGAGCGCCGGTATTAGAGCCGCCACGCTGGGTTCAGTCAAGTTCTGAGCCGAACAAGTACTTGATCTTTCAAACATACAAGCCAACTATTACTGTTCATTGCGATTAATGCCTGCGGGAGGCCGAACATGGGGACGAAATGGTCAGCGAAAGGCGAGTACATGGAAGCATGCAGTTGCGATTTTGTGTGCCCGTGCATTCCAAAAAACGCCACCACGCCCGCGACCCACGAATTTTGCAAAGTTGCGCTCGCGTTCGATACGACTGAAGGTCACGTCGGCGATACGGATATCAGCGGCGTCCGTTGGGTCTTGTTTGCGCAATCCAAGGCGATTATGTCGGAAGGCGGGTGGATTGGTGGTCTGGTGGTTGATGAATCCGCCAGTGACGGGCAATTGAACGCAATTGCCCAAATTTGCACGCCCGAGGCGGGTGCCGGGGCTGGTATGTTCGTGCCCATGATCAGCGATTTTCGCGGCGTCGAGCGCAAGGCGGTTGAGTTCGTGAAGGATGGGAATAATGTATCGGTGAAAATCGACGGCATGCTCGACCAGGCGGTCGAGGGCGTTAGCTCGCTGAGTGCCGAAGGTGAATGCATTGCGATCGACAACACTTTTCATGCGGTCAACAAACGCCTTAACTTGGCCAGCGCGGTACGCAATGTCATCAGCGCCTTCGGCATTGAATGGGAAGACAACAGCGGTCGTACCAATGGCCATTTTGCGCCATTCGAGTGGGCTGGCGAGATCGCCTGATCGCATCGACAGCCTTCACGCTGCGCGCGCTTGAGCGGCGCCTGAGTTTCATCGCGCTGGCGGTCGTCGCTGCCGCTGGCTGGTGGTTCTTGCTCGTCTCGGAATCCGCGATGACGTCGATGCAGGGCGAGGGTCTCATCATGGATCTTATGTGGGTCATGATGTCGCCGGCGTCGCCTTTACCCTACATCGTGGCGGCATCGGTGATGTGGATCGTGATGATGGTGGCGATGATGGTGCCGGCCGTGGTGCCGCTCGCCATGATGTATCGGGGCATGTTGCGTAGGGGTAATACCGAGGGATGTACGTTCGTGTTCGCGCTGGGCTACCTCGCGAGCTGGTCGGTGTTTTCGATCGCAGCGGCCATAGTGCAATGGTGGCTGCATGCGAACGGCTGGCTACACGGGATGTTGCTGGAAACCAGTCGCCCGGCCGCTGCCGGCATATTCGCCGTCGCCGGCATGTGGCAGCTTACGCCGATGAAAGACGCCTGCCTGAGTCACTGCCAAAGTCCCATGAGTTTTCTTATGGAAAACTGGCGTGAGGGTTATTCGGGTGCCCTCGATCTCGGTTTCCGCCATGGACTGTTTTGTATCGGCTGTTGCTGGGTGCTGATGCTGCTGATGTTCGCCGGTGGTGCTATGAGCGTCGTGGTGATGGCTGCGTTGTCAGCTTTCATACTGTTGGAGCGTGTGATCCCCGACCGTTTGTGGTCGACGCAGGTGCCCGCAGTTGCCATGCTGGCTGTTGCCTGCTACGTCGCGTTTTTCTGAAACGAGGCTATCCGGGATCAGGTGCGACGAAGTCTTTCGGCGCTTCTGAACCTTCGCCAAAAAAATACTTCTCCATTTCCTGTTCGAGGAAAGCACGGTCCTTGGGCTCGATCGGGGTCAGGCGGTATTCGTTGATCAACATGGTCTGGTGTTGCAGCCATCCCTGCCATGCTTCCTGGCTCACCTGCTCGAAGATCCGTTGCCCCAGCTCGCCGGGGTAGGGCGGCATTTTTAGGCTTTCTGCTTCGCGATCGAGTTTAATGCAATGAACAGTTCTACTCATGGCGTTCATTGTAGCAGTTCAATTTGCCGATCGAGCGCCTGGAGCAATTTCTGCACCGGTCGTGGGAGTCCGATCGCGGTCGCCGCGTTGATGTCGTACCAGTTGAACTGATCGTTACCCCGCACTTCGGATCTGAAGCCGCGCACTGAGATAACAACCGGTTCGATCGCGAGTTTGAAGTGGGTGAAGGTATGGGTGAAACCGGGTAGCGGGGCACCCGGTTCATAACGTTCGATGCTGAGCGCGGTCAGTTTTTCCGCCTCGGTGTCACCGCATGCAAGTTCAGGAAAGCACCACAACCCGCCCCAGATGCCCTGGGGTGGTCGGCGCTCCAGAAGGACTTCGCCGGATTCATTTTGAATCACCAGAAATTTCGTTGTGCGGTCCGGTAAAACTCGCTTAGGGCGCGCTGAGGGGTAATCTTCCGGATGACCCGACCGGCGTCCGGCGCAGTCAACGCGGAGCGGGCAGGCCGGGCACTGCGGCCGCTTCGAACCGCAAATACCCGCGCCGAGATCCATCAGTGACTGGGTGTAAATACGGCAGTCAGTAGCCGGCAGTTCGGATTCAGCGAGTGTCCACAGCGTTTTGGCGACCGCGGATTTCCCCGGCCAGCCATCGACGGCGTGATAGCGCGCGAGTACCCGTTTGACGTTGCCATCGAGGATCGCGGCGCGCGCGCCATAGGCAAGACTCATGATTGCGCCGGCCGTTGAGCGACCGATGCCAGGTAGCGCCGTTAAATCCTCAATGGTGTCTGGAAAGACGCCACGAAATTTCTCCTGAATTTTCCGCGCGGCCCGGTGCAGGTTGCGGGCGCGCGCGTAGTACCCGAGACCTGACCACAAATGCAGCACCTCGTCGAGCGGCGCGTTGGCAAGCGCCGACACGTCCGGAAAGCGGGCCATGAACCGGTCAAAATAGTCGATGACGGTCGCGACCTGCGTCTGTTGCAACATGATTTCCGATACCCAGACGCGGTACGGCGTTGCATCTGTTTGCCAGGGCAGGTCGTGGCGGCCGTGCTCAGCATGCCAGGCAATCAGTCGAGCGGCGAGGCTCGGTCTTGTCCTGGTCATTGCAAACTCGCTTGTGTCTCCACCATCGCAAGGCGTTCAACGTTGGTCAGGGTTTCGACAAGTTCGTCGTGAAAAATTCGCCGCAGGATTGGGTTGCCAATGCCTGGGGGTACCCAAAGATCAAGTGTCTGCGAAGCGCGCACGGTCAGGATCGTCGCGCCCGCGTGTTCACCGTCAACATGCCATTCCGAGACTTCGTCTTTGAACGTGCTTTCGTCGGCGATCATTGAGGCAGTCAAACGGTTCCGCGTTTGTTTTACGTTCTCGACAAAGTGAAGTTCGAAACAAAAGCTCAATACGCAGCGGTCGACCTGGATGAACCGTTTAAGCTGCAATTCGGAGTACGGTTCAAGCACGCCGCTTTTAATGATGTTGTCATTTGTTCGGTGCAGGCGTTCATGGTCGGTCATGACGCCGAAGACGGACTCTCGGCTCGCTGTAAGTTTCGCGGCATACCGGAAAGTATAGGTTTTGCCGTCGAATTCGAGGCTGGACTCCAGCAATTCAACGGCACCAAGGCGGCAAGCCATGAGAAGCAGGCCGGTCCCAGCCAACAATCGGGCAGTCGTGGTCACTGCAGACTGCTTCCGGTTAGCCACATCTTCGGGCAACTCAGAACTTGAAAATCTTTCTGAGGGCTTCGCCAGCGTCACGAGGAATCACGTTCTTGAGTTTGTCGCCGATCTCTTCCTGCACTTTCTTCTTAGCGGCGTCGCCGACAACCTGTTTCAGAAGATCGCCGAAATTTGGCAGACAACTGGGGCTTTCAAGACTGCCCCGGCATTTGATGGGGACTGCGTACCCCCCCAGGTTGTAATTCGAGACACCGGCTTGTTTCGCCTGTTCCGGCACGGCGAGGGTCAAGTTGTACTTCGTTGTGTTGTCGTGGAGGTTGGCCAGGATGCCTTTGCCTGTGATTTGAAAGCCGTCACCTTGCATCAATAAGTCGCTGTTTCTGATGATGCCCTGCTTGGCAATCAGATTTCCGCTCAAACTTGTAAAGCGGGTTTCGCCGCCTTTGGTAGGCACTGGGACGGGACACTTGCACTCGATGATCTGCTCGACTGCCCCGAGCACCGCAACCGCGTCCACGCCGCGGAAAACACCGTTGGTCGTTTTGAACGCGCCTTTACCGTTGAGCGTTTTCTTGATGCCATCCCCATTCGTTCCTACGCCTTTAAGCTTGGCATTGAAGTTAACAATGCCGGACAGCATGTTGTTCTCGACCATATCGATGATGAGCGGCTCAATATTAACGTTGCTCAGATTACTGTCCAGGCTGAGCACCGTCTCGGGATTTTTCGCGTTCAGCGTGATGGCACCGTTATAGCCCCCGCCATACATGTCTGCTCCAATCTCAGACACCATGACCACGCCGTTGGCCGCATTGACGGCAAAGCGAATGTTCTTCATTTTCGCACCCGACAACACGACGTCGCCAATCAAAAGCTTGCCTTCCACTTTGAGCGCACGCAGCAGTTCTACCGGAATAGCGTCGTCGCGGGCGTTCGCTGGCTTTTTCGTCGCGACGGCCGTTGCGCCTTTCCCGCTAGTTTTCCGTTTGGCGGTCTTTTGGGGTGTCGGCTTTTTCGCCGGCGCCGGCGCCGGGTCAGGGTCGAGATAATTTTCGACTTTGATCTGGTCAATGCCTATTTCGAAGGTCAGATCCGGGCCGGTAAAACTCGCGACGTTGATGTCGCCTTTCAGCGTGCTGCTGTCGAGGCCAATCTGCAGCCCGCTCAGCTTGATACTTTCAGCCGTACCACCGATGTCACTGGCTAGACTTACTTTTGTAAGAGTCTTTGGATCTTTGGTTTTCGGCACCGGTTGGTTCAGGCTCGCTAACAACTTGCGCAGGTTGAACGGCGGCACCGAAAGTCTGCCTTTGAAGCTGGGCGAGTCTGAAATTTTATTGGCCTCAAGGTCGAGGTTGGCGTTCAGACCCAGGCCCGTGATCGTGAGGCCTTCGAGTTCAAATGTGTCTTTATCGAGGTTCGCCCGCGCTTTTTCTGCGCTGACTTTAAGGTCCACTGGTTTTTTAACCTCGGGACTGTGAATCTGCGTGACGATCGACAAGGGCGTGATGCTGAGATCAGAAAGACTGCCCTGAATACCGGCATTGATGTCGACCGTTCTGACCGACTTCGCCAGATCCGCCTGCCCGGCGCTGCGCAGCAGCACCCCGAGATCTTGGCTGGTTACACTGAGCTTGCCGTCAAGTGAGCCTTTGCTTTTCTCGAAATCGACGCCGTTGCCGGATAACTGTCCATCGATCTTAAGACCCAGCAAGTTGGCGTTCAGGGTGTCGAGCGCGAGCCGGCCTTCGTCGAGATCGGTATCGAAGCCGATATTCATCTCAAATCCTTTACTCTTTCCCTTTGCGATCAGCTTGGCCATATCGCGTAAGGCGGCACCGTCGCCCTGGAACTGAGAGGCGATAGCGAGCATGGCGGGCAGGTCGGCGCCGTTCGCTGTGAGCTTGCCTTTCGCTGCCGGTTTGTCGCCGTCGAGTTTGGAGGCGTTTATTTCGCCGCTGATAGTATTGCCAAGTACCGTGGCGGCTAATTTCGGCATTGCTGCAACGCCTTTAGACATATCGGCATTGAAATCCGCGCTGACTTTGAAGCTGCGGTCACTGGTATTCTTCAAACCCGCCGACAAGCCTTTCAATGTCGCCGCACCTGCACCCTGCATTTGCGCCACGACGGTGAGTAAGGTTGGGAAGTCCGGGCCTTCTGCGTTCAGGGCACCGGACACCTTGGGTTTGTCGTTGTCGGCGTCAGTTGCGTTGATGCTGCCGGTAATGGTGTTGCCCAGCAGTTTGGCTTCGAGCACCGGCAGGGTCACATTTCCCGCAGCTAAATCCGCGTCCAGGTCGGCTTTGATTGAAAACGACTTGTCTTTGGCGCCGGCTAGGGCTTTGTTCAGGCTTGCCAGTGTTTCGGCGTCAGCGCCCTGCAGCTGTCCGAGAACGGCGAGCAGGGTTGGCAGATCCGGGCCCGATGCGCTTAAGGCACCCTTAGCGCTTGGCTTGTCAGTATTGGCCCCGCTTGTGTTGAAAGTGCCGCCGAGGGTCGCCCCGAGCGCGTTGCCGTCGAGCTTACTGACAACGACCTCGCCGGTGTCCATGTTGGCATCGAAGGCCAGGTCGAAATTGAAGGCGCGGTTGCTGACATTCCCGAGCTGCTTCCCGACCGGGAGCTCAAAAGCGTTGAAGATCTGGGCCAGGTCAGCACCGTGAACACTCAATTCACCCCTGGAGCTCGGTTTGTCCCCCTCGATATCCGAGGCTTCGAATTGACCGCTCATCTCGGTGCCGAGGCCCGATAGTTTCAATCCCGTGATCGAGGCAGTTTCGGCGTCGAGGTTGATGTCGATATTGGCGCCAAAATCAATCGAGGCTTTGCCGCCCGGCAAATGAGTGCCCCGCAGATCGCTGCGCAGCGTTAACGGGGCGATGATGTAATGTTCGTCGCCAAGGTTGTATTCGACCGTACCGTTCACGCTCAGGTCACTGTCGAGCGCGGGCTGGCTCGCGACCGCTGTCAGCGATAAGGAAAACTCGACCGGTTCTCCGAGGGTCAGCGCCCCGGTGCCGACATTGATTTTTGAGATCACGACATCCTGCCCGGTCGTGTCATCTTTATAGGTGAAGCGCGCGTCCTTGATGTCGACGCCTCCTAGTACGAAGGCACCCAGGCCGCCGCCTTCCTGATCCTTGCTGGCTTCTCCGCCGGCCAGGTCATCCCAGTTACTGACGCCAGCAGCGTTCCTGGCGAGGTTCACCGACACGCCGTGCAGGATGACCGTATCCATTTCCACGCGGCTGCCGAGGAGCGGCAGGGTTGCGACTGCGACCTGGAATTCGTCCGCGGCGAAGAATGGCTCGTTGCCAAAGCCTTCGGCATTGCTGAGTGACATGGGGCCGGCCTTGAGACGGATTTTGGGCCAGAACGCCCACTCTAGGTCGCCGTCGAGCGACAAGGTACGTCCCGTGTTCTCCTTGACCTTTTCGGCGATCGTTTCTTTGAAGTCGTTGGGGTCTGTGAACGAGACAAAGGCGGCAACGCCGCCGATGATGACGATGACGCCTACGACAATGAGGGGCAGCAGAATCTTGATCGCTTTCATAGTGTTGCTTCCGCGAAGTCGGTAGGTTCGTCGATGACGCGCAGTTTGTTTTGGGCCCTGGTCTCGACCTCGGGTATGTTGCCGGCAGCTTCGCACAGCGCGGACGCCGGGAATGCCGCCCGCGTCACAGGCGGTCTGTCGAGTTTCCGGTGCGCGGCAATCGTCAGGTACACGTTACGGAGCCAGGCGCTGCCGTGCACGTTGAATGGACGCCCGCACTGCGGCCGGTGCCGTGCCACCGATATGCGTACGCGCCGCCAGCGCCTGGTCCATGTCAAGCACGAAAAACACCGTTCGATCGAGTCTGGGGTCAATGTTTTGGTAGTCTGCGAGCGACAGCTCAACCAGGTCGCATTGTCGTTCCGCCGCAAGTCCGACTGCTGCGCCGACGACGGCATGTGCGTCACGGAACGGAATGCCCATTCGCACCAGGTGATCCGCCAAGTCAGTTGCCGTGATAAACCCTTTGGCCGCCGCCGCCCGCATTTGTTCCCGCTGAACCTTGAGGCTGGGGACGAGATCGGCAAAGGCGCGGGTACAGTCCAGCAGGGTGTCGATGGTATCGAAGAGCGGTTCCTTGTCTTCCTGATTGTCTTTATTGTAGGCGAGTGGCTGGGCTTTCATTAGCGTCAGCAGTGCCACCAGGTGGCCGTAGATTCGGCCGGATTTCCCCCGCACGAGTTCAGGAACGTCCGGATTTTTCTTCTGCGGCATCATTGATGAGCCGGTACAGAACGCGTCATCCATCGTTACGAAACCGAAGGCCTGCGAGTTCCACAGG
>CAXGUU010000146.1:0-8025 GCA_964012875.1 uncultured bacterium | reverse complement strand
CACGATCGTTGCCGAAAAGAACACTTTTTGCACAGATCCACATCACGATCGGCACGATAAACACACTCGGGACGCCCGGCAGAAACGCGAGCAGACCGATGAAATCGGGTTCGCCCAGCGTGCTCGGACCAATGGAGAGACCGCGGTTGCTCGAGGCATTGCCGAGCCAGTAGAACAAGGTGAACGTCCAGGCGCAGTAGATGAGGCCGTAAGCCGTAAATTTCTGTTCGCCGTTGCCGAGTTTCAGGTACGGCAAAGCCAGTCCGACGATAATCACCAGAACGCCGTTCATGGTGCCGCCGCTATGCGCGCGCACCCAGCCGTCCGCTGTGCCGTACATCGGAACCTCGATGATTGTTCCCGGCCAGACTTCGACGCCACCGAGAAGATTAAACATCAACATGAAGCCGGCGAACATTGCTGCCATCACAACGAGCAGACCATGCCCGATCATGGTTTTTTGTAAACCTTCCATCGTCGTTTCTCCAGGTAAATCAATAGTGCGGCGCTGCCTCAGGCCGGGTGTTCGAATGGCACGGGCATATTCGGATTCGTGGTGTCCAGCAGCGGCAGCGCCGAATCGGGCGACAGCTGAGCGTGCCCTGCAATCCAGTCCTCATACCACTCGGGATTGTCTTCCTGTCGCGGGTCATAGCCGGGCTTCAGCGCCCTCAATATGAACGGGCCGACGTTAACGACGAATGCGCCTAATTCGCGAACAATGTCGAGCCAGACACCAGGCCGATGCGCGACCTTGTCTTTGCGCAAGCAGGTCAGCATTCCGACCATACCCCAGCCAACGAGGTGCAGGGTGCCATGAAATACGCCAAATGCGCGCGGCAGATACTTGCCGGAGTAGGCCATGTAGGTGTCGAAGGCCACGGTCTTGTGCTCAGTTTCTTCGACCATATGCATGAGCCAGAACGATGCAATCTCCGGCGTCGAATCTTTGAACAGACGATAACGCTTCGTGATGAGCCAGTGGGTAAACCCATTGGTCATGCATTCGAAACCGGCGTTGTAGGCAAGCTGCGTCGTCAGTGACCGTTCGGACAATCGTTGGTACGACTGCTTCATGTCTGCTTCGACCTCGGCAAGCTCGGGGTAACCGTTGGCCTTTAATAGTTCGTTCAGTCTTCGGTGGCACTGGTAGTGTCGCGCTTCCTGGCCGTTGAATCCGCGCATGTCGTCCAACAATCCCTTGTTGTCGATGTGTTTCGAAGCTTTCTGGGTGGATTCGATCAAATAGGGTTCGAGATATGGCATGGTCAGCGACAGACCATTGAACAAATGCGAACGCACGTGTTGATCGGGTATCCAATTCGGATCGAGGTCGTCTGGGAACTCAAAGGAAAACTTGCGGATCACAATCGAATCCACGTCTTTGGGCTTATATTCGAATGGTTTAGTCATAGACATCTCCCCACGGTTGGCTCGTGAGTTTGTCGGTTGACGATGTCGACCGGGCCGGCCATCGGTCTCCGGCCCACCGTTCAGGCCGATCCCGTGGGCGCGGAACGCATGCGCGCTCGAATTCATGCCATCCTAGTGCAATCTAAAAGATTTATGTATACGCGCGATGAGGCCCCGACTTTTCTGCGAACGACGGTTCGAGTCGCGCAAACCACGGCATACTCTATACCCTCGAAGTAAATGGGGATGCGTCGAAATCTTCCCCGCAGTCCCTAAAGTTTGAACAGCGCGAGATTACCATGACGAACTACGAACTCAGGCCAATCGAAACCAACGGTGTAACCCTCGAAACTGTCGTCGAAGGTGATGGCCCCCTGGTGATCCTGCTGCACGGCTGGCCTCAGTGCTGGTACTTATGGCGCCACCAGATTCAGCCCATTATCGAAGCGGGGTACCGGGTGGCCGTACCCAACCAGCGAGGCTATGGCGGCAGCAGCGCACCGCAGGACAGCGAGGCGTATAACGTGCGGGAGCTCGCGGCTGATGTTGTCGGTTTGTCGAAGGCGCTGGGGTACGATGAATTCACCTTGATTGGCCACGACTGGGGTTGTATCGCCGCATGGAACACCGCGTTGCTGCATCCAGATACCTGTACTGCCATCATGGGGCTTTCGGTACCATTCTGGCGTTTCCCGGCGGACTACTGCGATCCACCACAGGATGGTTTCTGGTATGCACGTTTGTTTCAGACCCCGGGTCTCGCCGAAGCCGATCTCGAGGCTGACCTTTATGGATCACTCGCCGGCATCTATTACGGACTTGGTGCGCAGGCACCGGCTGGCACTTTCCTAAACCAGATTAATTTTCCGGCGCGGGCGAGCTTTCGTGATGTGTTCCCACCGCCCGCTGAACTGCCGCCCTGGCTGACCGAGGACGACCTTCGCGTCTACGTCAGCGAATATGAAAAAAGCGGCTTCTTTGGCCCCAATTCCTGGTACCGAAATATTCCGAGGATGGTCGAAATCACCCCTGAAATCGACGGCGCGCGCTTCACGCGACCTGCCGCGTTCGCCGCTGGCAGGCAGGATGTGGCGCTGATGATTAATGATGATTGGCGGACCGAGTTCGAAAAGTCGTTCGACGATTTACGGTTCATCGAAATCATTGACGATGCCGGTCACTGGGTTCAGATGGAGCAGCCGGCGAAGACCAATGCCGCGATCCTGCGGTTTCTGGCAAGCCTCAGCGCTAAGCAATGAACAATCGTGTGCCCTTGCCTCTGAGCGCACTGACCCTGCTGCTTTTTCTGTTTCTGGTTGTTGATGCGCCGCTCGCCGACGCGTGCGACCAGCACGACAGGCCGTGTCGCTCCATAGCAGGCGCCATTACACACAACAGTGTCCCCGCGAGCGGTGCGTTGATTTCGGCTACCGCCCAGCGCAGCGGAATCACCTTCAGCACCTTCAGCGGACTCAACGGTCGCTACCGGCTCGTGCTCGGCGCCGATGATGACTATGATCTGAAAGCGGAATCCGGTGTACTTGCGGCACCGGTGCGAACAATCGAGGCCGGCGTCGACAGCGTCACGACACATGACCTCAAGCTGGCGGACGATCCGGATTTCAGGGTGAGGATACCGAGCGCGGCATGGCTCGAACTGCTGCCGGACGGCGATATGAAGCGGGAGTTCCTGCTCAACTGTACCTCCTGCCACGAACTCGATGCTGCGCGCCTGCTAGTCGACGGGAAGCCACGGACGTCGCAACAATGGGCGGAGGCCTTTGCGCTGATGCGTGCAATCGATCAGTACGAGCTGTTGCCACCCGACTTTGACGATGCCGCTTATGTCGCATGGCTCACCCGCCACCTGGACGCAGACCGGGTCGATGCATTGACGCCACCGCGGCCCCAAAATATCGAACGTCTCGCCAACGTACGCATTACCGAATACCCGCTGCCGGCGGCGCAGGCGTTACCGCACGATCTTGTCATCGGCCCGGCGGGTCGAGTCTGGATCACGGCTTTTTTTGGCGACGTGATCTGGGCCCTTGATGCCGCAAGTAGCGAGTATCAGACCTACACGATCCGGCCAGCCGGTGCCGAAGGCTGGGGCCAGGCGCGTGCGCTCGTTTTTGATCGTCACGGCCATCTGTGGATTGTGCTTGGCGGTACCCATGAGTTGGTGCGGCTGGATCCGGCCACTGGCCAGTTCGAAACTTTTGCTATCGGGATGTACGCGCACAGTCTGGCGCTTGATGGCCGCGGGCGAATCTGGTTCAACGATTACTTCGCCAGGACCGAGCAAATCGGTATGTTTGATCCGGCAACCGAAACCGTCACCCATTTCGACATTCCGTCCGCCGGTCTGACTGACGCGCAGGGTCTGCCGTTGCCCTATGGCTTACAGATTGACGGCACCGGCCGGCTCTACAGTACGCAACTCGCCGGCAACACAGTGGTGATGTACGACACTAATGACGGTACGTCCAAACTGTATGGCATGCCCGGTGACAATCTCGGGCCACGCCGCCCGGCAATCGGGCCGGGCAATCAACTCTGGATTCCTGAGTGGACAACCGGTCACCTGACGCGCTTCGATCCGGCTGACGAATCGTTTACGCGTTTTGTGATCGGCCCCGGCGCGCTGGGCGGCTACGATGCGGAGACCGATCCGCGCTCGGGCGAGATCTGGGTAACGGGCGCACTGGCGTCAAGCATGGTGCTGTTCAATCCGGGCGACCATTCGGCCCTGACGATCCCGTTACCGTCCAATCCAGCGTACACGCGCCACCTTGCCGTCGATCCGAAAACGGGCGATCTGTGGTCTGCCTACTCCTCATTGCCGGCGGCAACGCCGCGCGTGGTGAGAATAGAGCGATAGGATCTGACGCTGTCGCTGTATTATTCGCTCATGCTGAATCGCGAAGGCCAGCCGCGACCTGGCGCCCAGCGCTTAAACCGGTTTCAACCGCGCCAACTATCGGCAATGCCTGAGCCGACAGAGAAGCTGTTTCCTTCACTACGTTCGGACGATAGCCGTACTGGTCGTTTCCGCTTTCAACGGGACGCTGTTCCTGATTATCGCGATTGCTTCCCGGGTCGCCGCGGTTGAAATGAGTTCGCTATGCTTCGGCTCTCGGCACCACAAACACTTCGCCGGTAAGTTTAAGTGCCGGATTGTCCATGGCGCGCAGGCGGTCGCCAAGCTCGCGCACGATATCTGCGGCCTGGGTATCCCGCCAGAACCAGCGCCTCAAATCAGCGGCGCTCGCGCTGCCCGGTTGTGCGGCGGCGGCTTCGAAGTAATACGTTTTAAGATCTTCGAGCGAAAGTCGAATGACATCGGCCAACGACAAGTCCGAACGTGGCGAGGGCGGCAATGTGGATTCAAACAGGCCGCCGAGCAATTTCGCGATTTCGTCGAGTTCCAGGCCACTCGCGCCAAAACTCGTGCGCCCGCTTTGCCCCAATGTTCGCTCAAACCACGGTCGCAAACTCGCAAATTCTTCGAGCAATAGTTGTGTGACACGCTCGGCGCCTCCGAGCGCCTGTTGTTCTCGTGCAAAACTGAGCGGGCAAACCCAGGGCTGCTGATCCTCGTCGCGTGCCGGCGCGTCGAATGGATAGTCGTCCAATATCGGCCCCTTCGCGGCTGCAAGCAATCTGAGTGTCGCGAGCAACACGCCGCGCTGAAATTCGCGGTCGTTGGGCGGCCCGAGCGGGCGTCCTAGTTCAAATGTCACCCACAAAGCGCGCGGTGGCCTCATCACCTCGGAGTGTTCACGTATCAGGGAGATCTGGGTCGTCGCAATTCCGGCACTTTCAATATAGTGAGCCAGCCCGCCAACGGCGCGCGTGCAGAAGGGTCATATCGGGACCAGCAGCACGACATCGACAGCATCCTTTTTCAGTAACGGTATGAGACGATCAACGGCCGGCTTCATTTGTTCCGGCGAACTCGCGCCCATGAACGAATAGTGAAAGTCGGCAACCGACCCAATCACGCCGTCGCTAGCCATTTCGCGCAGGCGGTCAATAGGAAACGCGACATTGATGTCCTGCTGAAATCCGCTGCGGTCGAAGTTGGTAGAGACATGGCTCATAACAATGTCGCTCGCCGGCGTTTGTCCACCAATGACCCGATAGTCGCCCTGCCCGAGGGCTGACATATCGCTGCCAAGCGTGAAGGGTCGGTCGCCACGCTCCTGCAGCCCTGCGGTTGAGATGATTGCGACGCGACATTGATCGAGTGGCGGTGGTTCAACCCACGGTTGCTCGTTATAGGTCGGGCATTCCAATTGTTCGAGAAACAGGCGGAGGCTTTCGGGTGTATCGGCGAGACGCACCATGGGTGTTTACCTCGTGATTGATGTCTGGCGCTGGGACGGGGGATCGCAATGTTGTAACGATATCAAAGGGCGGAGCGGAAAGGCGTGAAGGTACCAAGGCCCACTACTTGCACTGCGTTTGTGCGCGTTTTTCAAAACTTCGCCGCCATTTTAGCCAGCGTGGCTAGACCAGATGTTCGCCAATCACCGCAATGATTGTTTCGATTTCGCGGGCACTATGTTCCGGCCCGACGGAAATTCGAACCAGCCCCTCGTTGTCGGTACCCAGGGTTTTGTGGGCAAGCGGGGCGCATTGCAGTCCACTGCCAACGGTTATACCGAGCGCGCTGAGCGAGGCCGCAATCTCCGAGCTCGTTCGATCGCCGATGCTAAAGGCGACCGTTGGCATTCGATGTGATGGTTCAAGAACGCCGAAGCAACGCGCACCGACATCGTTCAGTGCAGATTCCACCTGACGGATCTGTTCGCGCGCATTCGCTATTGTTTGAGCGCGATCGACGCCCGTCAGCCACCGAACCGCCGCATGCAAGCCTGCAAGCGCAATTCGATCGACCGAACCGGCGTCACAGTATCCAGGTCGTGATTTGCGGCCTGATCGCGGCGTTTCACGAACCGTTTCGCCACACTTCATTCGAGCGCCGTCGGCAATATAGAGGCCCCCGATACCCCAAGGACCCTGCAGACCTTTGTGGCCGCCGAATGCAATGAAATCGGCGCCGAGTTCAACGAAGTTGAGGTCGAGCCACCCGACCACTTGTGCGGCATCGAGCAAGACCTGTACGTCATACCGATGGGCAAGTTCGATCACTGCTTCGAATGGCAGTAAATCGCCCGTAACGTTGACGGAGGCTGTAATAGCAACGAGTCCGACATCGCCTTTGGATAAGTGGTCTTCAACCTGGTTCAGATCCAGCGGGCTTTCGTCGCTCGGTGGGACGTAGTCCAACGTGACGCCGCACTCGGCAAGTTTCAGTAGCGGCCGGTGCATTGCGTGATGCTCCCAGGCACTGGTCAGCACGCGACGGCGCCGGCCGAGATCAATATCCCCAATGCCGACGGCAAGTGAAGACGTGCAACCGGGTGTCAGCAAAAGCTGCCCGAGATCGCGCACGCCAAAGAATTCAGCCGTTGTGCAGTGAGCGTGTTCAAAGTGTTCGCCCCATTGACCTGGCGAACTCATCATGGCATCCCGGACCGCATCAACAACGACCTGCGGTTTTGGCCAACTTGTTCCCGCGTGGTTGAGGTAGATTCTCCGTCCCAACATCACAGCACCTGGGCTGGCGCTCATCGAGAAAAATTCAACACCGTTCAGTTGGTCGCGTTGACTTCGTCGTTAACCGCCACCAGCAGCGTTCCCGCATTTGAACCATCAAACAGCGACATGTAAGCATTCGGCAGGTTCTCAAAACCGGATCGCAGATCTTCCCGATACGCGATTTCTCCCGCATCGGCCCAGCCTCGCAAAGCGGCGATGGCTTCATCGAAGCGCTTGACGAAATGACTGGCCAGAAATCCTTGCATGCGGATGCCGCCGTAGACCATGCGCATCATGTTACGCGGGCCTTCCGGTGACGAATCGCTGTCGTAACTGGAGATCTGCCCGCACAGCACGATGCGTCCGAACGGCGCCATGTTGTCGACGGCCGCCTGCAGGATTTCGCCGCCAACGTTGTCGTAAAAGATGTTGATTCCCTTGGGGCAAAGTGCAGCAAGCCGGGCCGTGACATTTTCGGACTTGTAGTCAATCGCTGCCTCGATGCCGCATTCGCCGGTCAGCCAGTCACGTTTTTCTTTGCCGCCGGCGATGCCAATAACGCGCAGACCCTTGATGCGCCCGATCTGTGCGGCAGTCGAGCCGGTCGAGCCGGCGGCCCCGGATACAACGAGCGTTTCGCCCGCCTGCGGCTGGCCGATTTCGAGCAAACCGAAATAGGCAGTCATGGGATTCAGCCCAAAGCGTCCCATGGCTTCGGCGTAGGTAATGCCATCGGGCAGCAGAGAAGGGCGGCGAAGTGTGGTCCCTGAAACCTTGACGTAGTCCTGCCAGCTTGAGATCAGGTTCACCCGAGAACCGACCGGCAGGTCAGGATCTGCCGACGCCGTTACCCGCCCAACAGCTGTCGCCATAACGGGTTCGCCAAGCGGGGTCGAGGGGTAGAGGCTGTTTCCAGGTGGGTCCATCCAGTTGCGCATGGTGGGCGCGCAGAGGAAAACTGCGTTACGCACGACGATTTCTCCCGGCTGGAGATCGTTGCCCGGG
>CAXGUU010000145.1:0-8062 GCA_964012875.1 uncultured bacterium | reverse complement strand
ATGAGCATGGCCTGGGCGATTCGAGGTGCGAGCGCAAGCGTCAGCACAAAAGTGGTCCACCCGACCACCGCCTGCGCGCGCGATACCCGAATCAGATCGACCAGCACCCGGGCCTTCATCAGGTTGACGACGGCGGCGATCACGATGGCGGCTATGATGGAGCGCGGCAATGATTCAAGCGTGCTGGCAAACGGGATAAACACCAGCACGAACGCACCCGTCACCATACCGCTCCAGCGGGTGCGACCGCCCGCGGCGCGGTTGATCATGGTGCGGGAGAATGAACCACCAACGGGGAAGGCCGCCGACAATGCTGCCGTTATATTGGCAACCCCCTGACTGACGAATTCGCGATCCGCGTTCCAGTGGGTGCGTGTCTGGGTAGCGATGGCGCGCGCGATAGCCGCGGGCTCGGCGAAACCAACAAGGGCGATGACGAGACCGGGCAACAACAACTCACGGGTCATGGCCCACGGCAATTCGAGCGACAGCGGCGGCCAGTCGGTCGGGAGCATGCCGACGACCGCGCCTTCGTAGCCGCTCGTCTTGCTGAATAAAATGCCCGCGACGACAGCCACCAGGGCGCCGGGGAACGAAGGATGGAGGCGGCGGCCGCCAAAGATGCACGCGAGCGCAAGAAGCCCCAGCGTGACATCGGTCCACGACCACGCCAACGGCGCCATCAACACGTGGAAAGCGCCACCGATTACGCCGTTGTCCGCGATTTGAACGCCGACCAACGTCGGCAACTGGGCCAGCGCGATCAGGATCGCTGCAGCGCTGGTAAATCCCGTGAGGACCGGCTCGGACATGAGATAGGTAATAAACCCCGCCCGGGCAACGCCGATGATGATGCGAACGATCCCGACAATAAGCGCGAGCAATGCCGCCAGCGCGACGTAGTCATCTGAGAACGGCACCGCTATCGCGCTCAAAGCGCCAAAAGTCAGCACACTGGTCATGGCGACGGGACCGGTCTGCAGATATGGCGATGAGGCAAAAAATGCAGCTGCAATGGGCGGCAGCGCAGCCGCATAAATGCCGTAAACCGGTGGCATGCCGGCGAGCGAAGCGTAGGCTATCGACTGCGGCACCAACACGAGTGCGACCGTCAGCCCAGCAAACAGATCAGGCGCAATAAGCCTACCCGTGCTCGATACGCGATCGTTGGTGTCATTCATGGGCAGGTCCGTGTGAATCCATGTCCGGGAATCGAGGCAGGCCGCGACTATGCGTGTTTCCGAGCGGTCTCATCAGGCCCCGTCGCTGGTCCCGGAATTGGAGTTGCGGTATCCAATATTTCAGGGGAATGAGAGAGTAAACTTGCGCGCTCCTAATTGCGTGGTCAGCGGACACCTCTGGCACGTTTCGATATTGATGGGATTCAGCCCCAACTGCAACAATTCGCCGTCGATCGCGACTGGGAATAATTCCATTCGCCAAAACACCTGGCAGTGGCGTTGTCTGTCGAGGCCACTGAATTACTGGAAGTATTTCAGTGGTTGAGCGAAACCGAATCGCGTGAAATTTCAGACCGACAACGACGCAATGCGCGCGAAGAAGCTGCCGGCGTCGCGATCTACCTGCTACGGCTCGCTGATGTTCTTGATATCGGCCTTACCGCGGCGATCCAAAGACAAGATACGCATGAACGAAAAGACGTACCCGGTTGTCTGGACACGCGGCACCTCAAAAAAGTACACCGACTTCGACCAGTAATATGGCTGGATAGCCAGGCGGGTCACTCACCCCGTGTTACGCAGCCCGCTGGCGATACCGGCCATCGTCACTTTCAGTGCCTGGTGCACGTACGCCGGGGGCCGATCACTCGTGCTCTCGTCTATCCAATCGCGGGAACGGGCCAGGAGTTCCGCCTGCAACAGATGCAAGGGGTCAAGGTAGGTGTCTCGCACAGTGAGGTTCTGTTTGAGGACCGGATTTTCATCGAGCAAGGCCAGCTCGCCACGAAGTGCGAGGAAGCTCTCGACAAGGCTGTCACGGCGCTCAAGCAGCGTGCCGGCAAGCTCGACCTCCTGGGAATCGCTCAACAGATGCTGGATGTAAAGCTCGGTGATATTGCGGTCAGACTTGGCCAGCACCATTTCCAGCGTATCCATCTGCATGGCGAAAAACGGCCAGCGGGCGATCATCTCCGCGAGCGTATCGCGATCGTTTGGTTCAACCCCGCCGAGTGCCTCGTCGGTACCCAGCCATGCGGGCAGCATCAGGCGAATCTGCGTCCAGGCGAAAACCCACGGAATGGCGCGCAGATCGGCGATGCCGGTGGTTGGTTTGCGTCGCGCGGGGCGGCTGGCAAGTGCAAGTTGGCCGAGCTCAGACTCAGGTGTGAGCTGCTTGAATAGCGAGACGAATGCCGGTGTGTCGCGCACTACGCCTCGGTAAGCGGCAGTCGCGCGCGCCGAGAGCGTATCCATACACGCGCGCCAACCCGCGCTCGGCGATGGCGGCGGCATCAGGGTCGCCTCAAGCACCGCACTTATGTAGGTCTCCAACGTGCCCAGGGCCAGGTCTGTCTGACCTAGCTTCCAGCGAATCATTTCGCCCTGCTCGGTGACCCGGAAACGTCCTTCTACGGTACCCGGCGGTTGCGACAGAATGGCCCCGCGCGCTGGCGCGCCACCGCGCCCGACCGCGCCGCCGCGACCGTGAAACAGCGTCAGCGTCACTCCGTGACGGCCTGCGACTGCGTACAGGGCTTCCTGTGCGCGATATTGCGCCCATGCAGCGGCGAGTTGGCCGGCATCCTTGGCCGAATCCGAGTAGCCGATCATGACTTGCTGCTCACTGTCGCAATACTCGCGATACCAGGGCAGACCAAGCAGACGGTCGAGCACGTCCGCCGCGGCATTGAGGTCGGCAAGTGTTTCAAACAATGGCACGATACGAAGCCTACGCTGCACACCGACGGCTTTGAGCAGCAAGGCCACTGCGAGCACGTCTGAAGGCGCCTGCGCCATTGATATGACATAGCAGCGAACACTGTTGGCAGCGGGAGCCGCGAGCAGCGCACAGGTATCGAGCACCTCGCGCGTCTGGTCGCTGCATGTCCAGTCCTCCGGTACCAACGGACGCCGACCGTCAAGCTCGGATGACAACCAAGCGACTCGTTCCGCTTCATTCCATTCGGCGTAACTCCGCTGCTCAGTGTCGTTTCCGAGCCAGGCAGTGATTTCGTCGAGTGCGGCCGTGTGGCGTTCGGCATTCTGACGAATATCGAGCGCACTCAGGCCAAGGCCAAACCCGCGCACACGGCGCAAGGTATCCTTGAGCGGCCCCCGTGCGATGACGTCCATGCCGCACTCGCGCAACGAGTCGTAACACAGTGCCAGCCGCGCGTAAATCCAGTCATCGTCCAGCAACACGGCGTCGGGGTGAAGGCGGGCGTACTCCCATGAATCATCGCTTGGGGTCGCGGCCCACGCCTGCGTTGCCTGCAAGCGCGCTCGCAAATCTTTGAGCACGGCGCGATAAGGCTCGGCCGCCCCCGGGGCGAGGTCAGCGAGCGCCGCACTGGCCTGCTGCATCGACAGGCTGTCGATCAGATCTTCGAGGTCCCGAAGCATCAGCTCGGCGGCCTCCCAACGCGCCAGCATGATCACCTCGCGGGTGACGGCCGCGGTCACATTCGGATTGCCGTCGCGGTCGCCCCCCATCCAGGAGGCGAACCGTACCGGGCAGGCATCCGGCGGCAGCTCAACCCCTAGCGCGCGCTCCAGCACCAGCACAAACTCCGGCAGCGCGCGCCACAGGGAAGACTCGATGACGGCAAAGCCCCAGCGCGCCTCGTCCTGCGGTGTCGGTCGTTCGCGTCGAATCTCGTCAGTATGCCAGGCCGATGCGATCAGTCGATGCAGATGATCTCTTGATGCTTCACGTGCCTCGGGGCTCTGCCCTGCTTCCTTAAGCCTCGCGGCGAGCGCGTCGTACTTGATGATCAGAGTGCGCCGCATAATCTCTGTCGGGTGCGCGGTAAGCACCAGCTCAATATCCAGGTCGGCGATGACCCTGAGCAGATCCTCGTCGCTTGAGCCACGCTTGCGCAGCAAATCGAGTGTGCGGCTGAGCTGCGACCCGGGCGGCTCGGCGTTCAGCAATGCGTGATGCGATTCAGCAATGTTGGCGAGGTTGAGAAATTGGTGAAATGCCCGCGCCAGCTGCAGCACCGTTTCGTCATCCAGCCCGCGCACGAGTTCTCGTATGTCACCCAACGTGCTCGCGCCCGTAGCGCGGCCGGTCTTGGCCATCTTGCGCACGTTCTCGATCGCATCAAAGAGGACCTGGCCACGGTCGTCGTGAATCACCTGCCCCAGCAGATCCCCTAGTAGGCGGACATCTTCACGTAAATGTTTATGCTGATCCGTAATCTCGTTCATATCGCAAACTACTCGGGTCGGGGAGTGTGCTCATTTTACCGGCTGGAGTGCGGGATTTTGGCTGGCGGGAGGATTGACCATTGTGCTGCTGGACAATCGCGCAATTGACCCGGGGCATCACAAAGCCGAAACGTACGGAAACACCGCTACATGAATGGCCCAGAAACTGCCCCAAAGGCAGTGATTAGCTACCCCTCAAGCCACTCGACATCAAGATTTACCGACGGAAACTGTCCGACGTCTTCATAGTTTTAATAAAAATCGTCGTGTGAGCGGCGAACGGCTTGCTTGCCATCGCGAAGCTCGAAACTATACGTTTAACGGAACGGCCAAAGGTGGAAAATGGGCAGAACCCTCGAAAAAGTTTCAAGGCACTTTCCGACGAAAATATTGAACGCCTCGTCAAGCTCGTCGAATGAACACAGCTGTTTAAAGGTCAACATGACGCCGACGTTTTCAGCACGGTTCGCCATGCTGTCCTGTATGTCCAGGATTCAAAGCAGCTCATTGCGAGCCACGGGCAGAAAAAAGCTTCGCGACAGATTATCGCGGATGTCGTATTTGATGAGATCCGCCTCATGTTCGAGTTTAGAAATACTTTCGGACAGTTCGCGCACCGTCCTTTCATCCTCGGCCCAGTAGGCGGTCAAGATGTCCGGGATTAGGTCCATACAGTTACCGACCTTTTCCATGTGGATTTGCAGCGGCATAAAGGGCGGGCGACCGAAAATTCTCAGGATGTTGCGCATAATCAAATTCTGAGCAGAGAACCTGCTGTTTGGGATTATCAAGCAGTTTAACGGACCGGGTTTTGATCTCACTCAAATCGGACGGACAAAGGATCGCAGCTAGGCTTTTGTGGTCCCGCCTGCAGCCGGTCGTGGTTGACTCGCGCATCACGCCCCATGCCATCGACTTCATCTATACGGGCGCTGCGCTCGTATGAGCGGATTCTTCCCGGAGAAAGGCTGTCGAGGGCGCTAGTTGATTAACCCAGGCAAACGCAGGTTCGTAATCAGAAACGTACCCTGGCAGCACGTTACATGTACGTACTGCCTTTCATGCCGGTGTCGATGTCCTGGCGCATGACCACGTTGACCAACGCCGGCTTGCCGGAGGCAAACGCGCGTTCAAGCGCCGGGCCGATTTCTTCCGGCCGTTCGCAATACTCACCGTACCCACCCATGGCTTCGACGATTTTATCGTAGCGGGTGTAGTTGAGCTTGGTCGCGACCAGGCGATCAGCACCGTAGACCTGCACCTGCGGGCGCGCCATCTGGCCCCAGGCGGCGTCGACCCCGACAATACCGACGACGGGCAGGTTGAAACGCACAGCGGTGTCGTACTCAAAGCCGTTGAGACCAAAAGCGCCATCGCCGTAAATGATGAGCACGCGTTTGTCGGGTTTGGCCAGTTGCGCAGCTAGTGCGAACGGCATGCCGACGCCAAGGGTGCCGAGCGGGCCCGGGTCCATCCAACAATTTTCTTCAGGTACCGGCAACACTTTCGAGGCTTGGGCGACGATATCGCCACCGTCCCCGATGAGAATCACGTCTTTATCATCGACAAAGTCGCGGATCTCGCGGCACAGGCGCAGGGGATCGATTGGCACTTCATCGGAATCAAGCTCGGCCCTAAAGGCCGCCTCGAGTTCCGCTTCTCGTTCGATCAGTTGGTCGCGCCAGGCCGTGTAGTCAGGCGCGCTGCCTT
Organism: uncultured bacterium; assembly: GCA_964012875.1. Lineage (GTDB taxonomy): Bacteria > Pseudomonadota > Gammaproteobacteria > CAXGUU01. The sequence goes on along the minus strand of CAXGUU010000145.1, from coordinate 1,958 downwards.
GGGCGGTAACCGCGTCGCCGAGCGCATCTAATGCGGCGGCGATGTTGCCGACCACGGCGGCATCGGGTGAGCGGTTAGTGCCGATCAACTCGTTTTCGAGGTCGAGTTGGATCACCTTCGCGTCGGCCGGAATGGTGTTGCCGTAACCGAGCCTGAAATCGAGAAGGACGCCGGCACAGACGAATACGTCGCATTGCTTGATGGCCTCTTTGCGCACGCGATTGAGCAGCTCGGTCGTACCCGGTTTCACGGTGCCACGCCCCATGCCGTTGACGAAGGTCGGGATGTGCGTCTGCTCTATAAATTTTTGCACCGCGCCGGACGCATTGGACCATTTGACGCTGGTGCCAACCATCATCACCGGGCGCTCGGCTCCGGCAAGGATGCCGGCGGCCTCATTGATATCGGTCATGGCAGGCGTCAGCAGCGGTGCCTCAGGGCGCATTTTCGGCATGCGCACTTCGTCCCACTCGACTTCGCCGGACAGTACGTCCATCGGTATTTCAAGGAACGCCGGGCCGGGATTGCCGGAGACAGCGTTGCGCAGCGCCATTTCGATGTAATCGGGAATACGCTTGGTGTCGTAACAAGTATCCGCCCACTTGGTGATCGGTTTCATGACCGCGACATGATCCATTTCCTGCAGCGAACCGCGACGCAGGTTACTGAACGGCCCTTGCCCGCCGATGACGAGGATCGGGCTGTTTGCGCGCCAGGCATTGGCGACACCGGTCACGCCATCGGTTACCCCGGGACCCGCAGTGAGGACCGCACAACCGATTTTGCCGGGGTTCAGACGACTCCAGGCGTCGGCCGCATGGACCGCGGCCTGCTCGTGACGGACGTCGATGATCTTGATGCCTTCATCCAGGCAACCGTCATAAATTGCCATGACGTGCCCGCCACTCAGCGTAAAAATACATTCAACACCGGCTTGCTTCAGTGCCCGCGCGGCGAGCTTGCCACCATGTACAGCCATGATTTAATTTCCCCCAACAAACAGCCGCCTGATGCTATCACGGTCAAATCGAAGTCAGTGGCGCGCTGCGGGATCGTGCGAAAACGGCGACACGTCGCGTCGGCAGGTCTGATACGCTTCCGAGGCCAGCAACACCGTGCTGCGGATCGCATCTCATCGGCAACACAAGATACAGAGGAAGGATCACCATGGCAGCACTCAGCGGATTACGCATCCTCGATCTGACGCAATGGGAGGCCGGTACCTCGTGTACCCAGGCACTGGCCTGGCTCGGTGCCGACGTCGTCAAGGTCGAGCCGCCTGGTGACGGCGATCCCGGGCGCACCATGGCACGTGGCATGTGGGAAGAGTCTGAATACTTTCTCAACTGGAACAGCAACAAACGCAGCGTCGCCATCAACCTGCGCGATCCCAAGGGACGCGCATTGCTCCTGGATCTGGTGCCAAAATTCGATGTCTTCATCGAAAACTTCGGCCCCGGCGTAGTTGAAAAACTCGACATTGGCTACGACGTCATCAAGGCGCTCAAACCCGATGTCATCTACGCCCAGATCAAGGGCTATGGTCTGTCGGGTCCGTACGCCAATTACAAATGCTTCGATATGGTCGCGCAGTCGGCAGCAGGCGCGCTGTCGATTACCGGCGAACCGGACGGCCCGCCGATGCGTCCGGGGCCGACGCTGGGCGACTCCGGCACCGGGGTACAGATGGCGCTCGCCATCAGCGCCGCATACGCGCAACGCTTACGTGACGGCGTCGGGCAGCACATCGAACTGTCGATGCAGGAATCAGTGACCTATTTCATGCGAACCATGATCGCGCTCGGCGCGAAGGGTGGCACTGCCGTCGCGCCACGCATTGGCAACGAATTTGATCCGACCGTCAATATCTTCGCCTGCAAACCCTTCGGGCCGAATGACTATGTGTTTCTCATGAGCGTGACCGAGCCACACTGGATTAAGTTCTGCCAGACCATCGG
>CAXGUU010000144.1:0-8170 GCA_964012875.1 uncultured bacterium | reverse complement strand
CGCGGTTTCGGGAACCTCCCCCCCGCCTTTTTGTATTTCGGCCTTAATGGCCGTGGGATCGTGCCCCACCGATTCCGGCAAAGTTTGTTTCAGCACGATGCTGGCGTAGAGTTCCAAAAATCGTCGGTGCGTGTCACGGCCGAACTGTATATCACCGGCCTCATCGGACAAGGCTGCCTCGGTTTCCGGGTTGATGCCGAGGTTCAACACCGTGTCCATCATGCCGGGCATAGAAATAGCAGCGCCGGAACGCACCGAAACCAGCAATGCTTTCGGACCATTCCCCAGCGCGCGCCCGGTCTGAGATTCCAGCCACGTTACGGCCCCGGCGATGTCCTTGCCAAGCTCCAGGGGCATGTGGCCGTCAGCAAGATACGCGCGACAGGCGTCAGTGGTAATCACAAACGCCGGCGGTACCGACAAACCAAGACTTTGCATGTGGGCGACCGACCAGGCCTTGCCACCGATGAGTTCGCGTTCTGGCTGCGCGCTGCCATCGAGGGCGAGAATGTACTGACCGAAAGTTTGCACGAAAGATTCTTAATCGCTGACCTCACGGGCAGTAGCCGTGAGGGCTTGTGTTAAAACCGGCCTTAAGGCCGGCGGTCCATATCAGGGGTCGACGGGGCGAACTGTAACGAATCGCCTCGCAGGATTAGGCGTCGCGGCTAACGCCAGTGAGAAAAATTCTGGGCGTTTATCTAGTTACCAACGATGGTAACCGCGGTAATGGCTTCTTCGACGCCGATCATGCCCCCGCCGTTTTGCGCGATCGCATGTCTGGCGCCATCGACCTGGCGTCGCTCGGCTTCACCACGCAGCTGGGTCACCAATTCGTAAATTTGCCCGAGACCGGTCGCCCCAATGGGATGCCCCTTGGACTCAAGGCCGCCCGAAGTATTGACCGGAATGCGGCCACCTAGGGTCGTTTCGCCCCGCTCGGCGATGGGACCGCCATCTCCGAGCGGACATAGGCCGAGGGCCTCGACTTCCATGACCTCGCCCATGGCAGTGGCATCATGAACCTCCGCCACGTCCATCGCCTCCGGTTCAACGCCAGCCTGCTCATACGCCTGCTGCGCTGCCAGCTTGCTAGCGTGTTTTTCAAATTCGGTGATGTCTCGATCACGACCAGATTTCAGAATGCTCGCCAGCACCCGCTTGGTCCGGCGCGAGTCAGTCTTAAGTCGTTTCAGTCCCGCCTCTGAACAGACGATAGCAGCGGCGGCACCGTCGCTGACCGGTGAACACATTGGCAGAGTCAGAGGATAAGTAATCGGCGCGGCGTTCAGTATTTCTTCGACTGAAAACGCCTTTTGATACTGCGACAGCGGATTTTTGGTCGAGTGGCCGTGGTTTTTCGAAGCAATTGCTGCCAGCTGCGCCTGGGTGGTACCGAATTCGCGCATGTGCATGCGGCAAAAGCCCGCGTAGATATCCATGAACACGCTGTATGGGCGCGGCGAGGTCGAGCCTTCCGGAATTTCCACGCCCTTGGCCATGTCGGCAAAACGCTCAACGCTGGCATCGACATCATGAACATCCCAGGCGCCGTCAAAGGCGCTGAACATCAGTTCCTTGTCGTTTGAAAACATTTTCTCAACACCGATTGCCAACGCAATATCAGCGGCGCCAGCTTTGACGTAGTTCACCGCCATGTGGAACGCCGTACTCGCCGTGGCGCAAGCATTTTCAACGTTGACCACCGGAATGCCTTCGACACCGTGGGCGCGCAAAGCGATTTCGCCGCGGACCATGTCCTGCCCTTCCATGTGGCCCTGCACGCAATTGCCGAAAAATGCGGCTTCGAGCTGGTTGGCCTCGCAACCGGCGTCTTTCAAAGCGGCGTTTAAAGCCTCGCCAGTCAGGTCCTTCATGCTGCGCTCGAGATGCTTGCCGAAATGCGTCATCGACACGCCAGCGATAAATATGTCGTTCATGGGTTTCTCCCCGCAAATGGAATGGGCTTCTGCGGCGTTTGTTTTGATGGCGAATTGCCGCTCTGATCCAGGCGCAATGATAACGCCCTGCCCCCCCCAACGTCGATCTGCCGGAAATCATGATTTCGCTCTGCCCCCCCCGGTTTCCGGCACTCAGGCAAAGCCGCTATCATCGGCAACACGATCACACATAACCCCGGGGAAACAACGTGCTTCAATGGCAAATCGGCGATACCAAGATTACACAACTACTCGAGATCACCGACAGCAGCGGGGAGCTGCAGGTGATCCCGAACGCCACACCTGAAAACCTGGACGGTATCTCCTGGCTGAAACCAAATTTCGTCACCCCGGATGGCAACCTGATCCTGAACATCCAGATGCTGATCATCGAAACACCGACCCGCAAGATGGTGGTCGACACCTGTATCGGCAACGACAAGAATCTCAACATGGAAGGTTGGGCTAACCTGCAGCTGCCGTTTCTCGATGACCTGCAGAAGCTCGGGCACGATCCGGATTCGGTCGATACCGTCATCTGCACGCATCTCCATGTCGACCATGTCGGCTGGAATACGAAGAAAGTCAGCGACAAATGGGTTCCGACCTTCCCCAACGCGCGCTACCTGATGGTCGAGAAGGAATACGAATTCTGGCGCGACCTGGAGGAAGATCCCTTCGGCGATGTGTTTGGGGAATCAGTCGCACCGATCTTCGATGCCGGCCTCGCCGACATGGTGCAACCTGATCACGATGTCGGCGACGGCGTGTTCTTCGAATCTACCCCGGGACACACGCCGGGCCACGTCAGCGTGCACATCAAGTCGGGTGGCGAAGAAGCGATTATCTCAGGTGACATGATGCATCACCCCTGCCAGATTGCGCGCCCAGAATGGGTGACCCCGTTCGACGCTGATAACGATGCGGCGATGGAGACACGCAAAAAATTCCTGGAAAAATATGCCGACCAACCGGTGCTCGTTTTCGGCACACATTTCGCGAACCCGGTCGCCGGAAAAATCGTGAGAGACGGAAATACTTACCGCTTCGACGTGTAATACCTACCGTTATCGCCTTGCAGGGCCGGCATTGCCGGCCTTTTTATTTGACCTTCTCACGCACTCGCAAATCGTTGTAGACGACCAGGGTCATCGCAATAAACCAGGGCATCATCACTGCGGTGATCAAAGCGCACAAAAAACTCGACGCCACGCGCGGGATCATGCCGATCACGAGGCCAAAATCGGGATCACGAAAGCCATAGTGCACATACAACGTCGCGGCGACGGCCACCACTATGACCAGGTAGCCAGTAGCCGGCAGCGACAGAACCGTTGCGGTTCGCCACCAGGCGCCACGCACGAGGCGTGCACTGCGCCTGCAGGCTACAACAGCAGGGAGGTCTTCGAACAACGTGCACGGTATTGTCATCGCTAGGGCGATAGACAGGTAGATCCCGGGCACAACCAAGGCAAGGGTGCCAATGACGACCGCAACGCTGTAGATGATTCCGGCGACAACGACTTTCGGCACGGCGCTCAGACTCGAGCGGTAAGCCGCGACCGTGCTCATCTCCGATTGCCTGGCGAATGACCAAACTCTGAACGTTATCGCGATCAGGGTGACAACGTAGAATACGGTCGCGAGTCCGAACAACCCGAGGCTCACGAGCCGCAGCTCTATCGCGCTGCCCGGGCCGCCACTAAAGACAACCAGTTCGCGGCAGAAAGTGAGCAGCATTTGGGCGCTCACGGAAACAGCAACAACACCGCCCAGCGAAGCCCGCCACAAATCGTTGCCAGATTTGAACTGCGCCCAAACACCGAGCGGTTCCGCCTGTAACGCGTAACGGCTCAAACGAATGGTGACGACGTCTTTCATGGGTTCATCAGGCGGGCAATGCACTGGCGCCTCAGGCGGAGCATCGAAGAGAACAAATGGAGCGCTCAGTCTGGTATAACTGTTGCCGTTTTCACAACCCAGAGTCTGGGCTGATTTACGGTCGCGCTACGCAGCCGTATATCGGTACTTCACTTCTTAACGCGCTTAATTGAAGGAATTGATTGATGAGCAAACAAATCAACTGGTATTACTTCCGTAAGGGATGAACCAGCTGTACCAGAGCGTCCAAGTTTCTGGACGCCAACGGGTTTGAGCCCAAGGAGACCATCCCGGCATCGCGCAAACTCGGCATTGACGAGGCGCGCGAACTGGCAGCAAAGGCCTCCAAAGTCATCGTGGCTAAGGGTAAAAAGGTCACGACCTTCAAACCGGGTGCAAAACCGGATCAAGAAGTGGTCCAAGCGATGCTCGGGCCGACTGGAAACCTGCGCGCACCGACGCTGGTGACTGGCAAAACCGTGGTGGTTGGCTTTAACGAAGATGAGTACGCGGGCGTTTTGTTGTAGAAGCGGTCTCAAAGGTAATTGTGGTCGCGTTGGGACCGCTTCCGGTAAAAGGTGCGCAGGGCGGCCATCGATTGTTCCGCCCTGCGTTTTTCGTTCCTGCTTCAGAAACCAGTGACGCCGTCATCGAGCTGCACTCCGAAGCTGTTCAGTGCCATTGACACCAGGTGGTACTGACCGACGGCGAAGACCACATCCATCATTTGCTGATCGTCGTACTGCGTGCTTAACGCCGTCCAGGTTTCGTCGCTGATAAAACTGTCGTGATGGAGTTCGTCCACCGCCCGCAATAGCGAGGAATCAAACTCGGACCAGCCGGCTGCGTCTGGGCCATCCTTGACGCGCGCGATTTCATCGTCGGTCAAACCTGCCTTGCGAGCAAAGATGACATGCTGCCCCCATTCGTACTCGGCGTCGCATAACCAACCGACTCTGAGGATCAGAATTTCTCTTTCGCGCGGTTCGATGGCAGACGTGTCACCCATGACATGCCGGGCCCAACCGAAGAACTTTTGCGCTGCCTTGGGATGGCGTGACAGGGTCGCAGCGACATTATAGAAGGGCTCCTGCCCGTGGATGGGCTCCAGGATTTCGCTCTGCTCCTGATTCCACTCGGACTTTGCTAGCGGATGAATACGCGGCCGGGGTAGCTTCATGCGGTGTCTGCCTCAAAACCTTTGTTATCGACAGGCTGAACCATAGCAAATGGCGCAGGCCCAGACGTCCCCTCGGTTTTTTAGAGGCAGATGCTTCCTCCCACCTGCCCGGCCGTGGATTTATCGCGAAAGTGTAAATCCCTCGTAACCACTGGCGGCTATTTCTTCGCAGCGCTGTCGGTAAAGGGGGTTACCGCCGGCATAGAGTAAGAAATTCTTTTCCTTCTCCGGCAGGTTTCGATTCCAGTTCATGAACCAGGAATCGACGGTCGGAAACAAGGTTTCCATGGCGACATCGTAAACGTGCCGGGTCCATTCGTCTTCCGCATCAACATTCGCTTCCATGCGCGCATAGTCATTCTCTTCGAGGTACTTGATGGCATCCGTCACCCACTCCACGTTCTGTTCGATGCAACGCGGAATGTTGCAGAAAGTGGCGCCGTTGTGCGGCCCGACGACCGTGAACATGTTCGGAAAACCATTGGTTTGGATGCCGAGCAGAGTACGCGGACCCTTGTCCCATTTTTCGTTCAACGGACGGCCGCCGGCGCCGCGGATATCAATACGTTGCAGAGCGCCGACAACGGCATTGAAGCCCGTCGCGTAGATCAACACGTCAAGTTCGTGTTCGTGCCCGTCGACCATGATGCCGCCTTCGGTAATCTTTTCGATCGGCGTCTCGCGCAAATCGACGACGTCAACGTTATCCTGGTTATAGACCTCGTAGTAATTGGTCTCCATCGGCACGCGCCGAAGCCCGAAGCCATGATCGCGCGGAATCAGCTTCTCGGCGGTCGCTGGATCTTTTACGCGTTCGCGAATTTTGCGCTTCATGAACTCAGTGATCAGATCGTTAGCCCGCTGGTCAGTCATTATGTCGTCGAAGTTGGCGAGCCAGATAGCGAATCCGGGCTGGGCGTAGAGCTCCTCAAAAAACGCTTCACGTTCCTCGTCGCTCACGTCAAAGGCACTGCGGGGATCAGAGCCATGCAGAAAGCCGCCAAAGGTTTCTTTGCACTTGGCGAAGTAGTCCGGGTAGTGCGCCCGAATCTCCTTCATTTCTTCTGTGTCGATCGGTTTATTCCATAACGGCGCGCAGTAATTGGGATCGAGGCTGAATACCGTCAGGCTGCCGACTTCAGATGCAATCGTTTGAATGACCTGAACCCCGGTTGCGCCGGTGCCGATGATGCCAACGCGCTTGCCCGTGAGATCGATGCCTCCCTTGGGCCATTCAGCGGTATGAAACGCCTCGCCGGCAAAATTGTCGCGGCCTTCTATATTCGGTAGCTGCGGTGCCGACAACGGACCGGTCGCGGTGATGAGATATTTGCAGCGTGCCAACGGGCCATCTTGGCCGATCACATCCCACCTGTTCGCTCCTTCATCATAGTGAACCGAGGCGATGCGGGTTTCGAACTGGATGTCCCGGCGGAGATCAAACTTGTCGGCCACGAAATCCAGATATCGGAGAATTTCCGGCTGTGCTGCGAAGTGCTCACTCCAGTCCCATTCATCGAGCAATTCCTGGGAAAACGAATACCCGTAGCTATAGGACTCCGAATCGAAGCGCGCGCCCGGATATCGATTCCAGTACCAAGTGCCGCCGACACCGGTGCCGGTCTCGTAAACCCGGACTGATAAGCCCATTTTTCTCAGCAAATGTAGTTGGTACATGCCGGATATGCCGGCGCCAATAATCACGGCATCGTAGGTACCGGGCGCGTTCCCAGTTGTTACTGCAGACATCGAATTCCTCTGAATATATTCATAAATCAGACTCTTATTGATGCTCACCTGATTAACGACGAATAATATACACCGTTATCTAATGGTGATTAAATAAGTATCGCAAGTTACGGGGCCCATATTGTTCGAAAGATAAACGAGCGATGGGTGACGCCCGGGCAACGGCGGTCTGACGAGACCAGCCGATTTGAAACAAGGATCGGTCCGACAACGGAGCGAACTTAAGGGGAAAAATATGCATATTAGGAAATACGATTTTGACTATAGTCGTCGCTACTTCATGGAGAAGACGGCGAAAGGGTTTGGTTCCGCCGGTATGCTGGCCGCACTGTGGCCGTTAATGGCGGAGTCGGGTGATGGCTACAAAGCGTATCCCGAAGAACTGACCGACATCGAAGCCTATACCAAGGGCAAGATTAAGGTCGGCGACGTCATTGATAAAGATAATGTGGACCTGGTGCAGGATCTGATCGATCCCATGCTTTACCAGGAAGTGACGCAGGACGGACGTAAGTTCTTCATCCTGCCGACGCAAACGAAGATTGAAGAGCAGTTTCCGCCCTTCTACCTCGATGCGACTCTGAAGAACTGGGGTCAGGCCGAATTCGGTGCCGACGGCAACGTCTGGACCAAGGACGGCAAGCCCTGGATCGGTGGCCACCCGTTCCCAGATGCCAAGACCGGTGAAGAAGCCATCGCCAACGTGACCCTGGCTTGGGGCCGTCATGACTCGGACATCTATGCGATTCCGACCTACGCGCTCGATCAGGAAGGTGAGATTCAGTACGAGTATCACTTTGTCTGGGCTCAGCAGCAGACCATCGGCCTGGTTCATCCGGATTCGGCTGGCGGTGCACCGTACTTGCCGGGCAAAGAGCACATGCTGCGTCACCAGTCGGTCTGGTTCACCGCGCCCAACGATATCAAGGGCACGGCGTTCATGAACGAGTGGTACTACGACCAGGCCAAGTTCCCTGATCTCTACGGTTACTTGCCGGCCTTCAAACGTGTACGTCGCTTCCCGACGAACCAGCGTTTCGAGCCGCTCGTGGCTGGTATCAACCTGTTCCTCTCCGATGCATGGGCCGCTGGCGACCCGATGCTGACCTGGGGCAACTGGAAGATCATCTACCGCGGTCCGTACATCGGTGCCATGCACCACAACTGGCGCCCTGATCAGGAAAACTGGTCTCATCCAACGCATGCCGGCCCAGCTGATCAGTCTTACTACTACGTTGGTAAGTCGCTGTTGCCGGAAGTGATCGTGCTTGAAGGTGAGCCTACGGGCTTCCCGCGTGCGCCATTGAGCAAACGCCGAGTTTACTTCGATGCGCGTAACCTGATGTTCCCGCAGGCGATTTCTTATGACCGCCGCGGTGAAATCTGGAAGTCCTTCGAGCCTGGCTTCTCCTACTACGAT
>CAXGUU010000143.1:0-8179 GCA_964012875.1 uncultured bacterium | reverse complement strand
GCGCCGCTGACACCGATGCCACCGATATGGTCCCCGCCAGCTGTCATGATCGGCAGGCCGCCGGGAAAGATGACCAGCCCGGGCACCTGCTCGATGCCGTGCATGCGACCCGGGTTCTTGTTGGCGATATCACCCAGCGCCCGCGTAGCGCGCGGCAGCCCGGCAGAGGTCCGCGCCTTGAGTTGCGCAATCTGAATGCTGTGCATGAAGGCGCCGTCCTGCCGCCTGAACAGTTTCAGGTTGCCGCCCGCGTCGTAGATGGCAACGTTCACCTTGCGCCAGCCGGATTCGACTGCAAGCGCCTCGCAGGCGTCAGCCATCTGCTTCGCAAGATCGAGTGATAACACTGGTTGCGAATCGAGTGCAATCGCGTTGCTCCCGAACAAAACAGAAAGTAGCAAAATGCAGCGCTTTAAAGTTGTCATGTAACCATGCTCCGGCAGCTTTTGGATGTGGATTGAATGACTGCGTAATATCCCTACACTTAGAGCCACACTCAAGCTTATTCCCAATTTCGCGGAGCAAACGGGGTTTTGTTATGAAAACGATACATGGTGCCTGCCCTCACGATTGCCCCGACACCTGCGCCTGGGACGTTAAAGTCGACGACGACGGCCGCGCGGTCAGTGTCACCGGGAAACCCGATCATCCGTTCACGCAAGGCGCATTGTGTTCCAAGCTAAAGCGCTACACGGCGCGCGTTTACAACGAAAAGCGTGTCTTAAAGCCCCTGATTCGAAGCGGTCCGAAAGGTAGCGGCGAATTTCGCGAAGCCAGCCTGGAGGAAGCATTCGGGCTGGTGGTCGAGCGCCTGCGTTCAACGCTCGGCAACGAAGGGCCGCTGGGCGCGATGCCCTGCAATTTTGCCGGCACCATTGGATTATTGCATCGCTATGCCGGTGACCGTTTTTTCGGTCACATGGGAGCGACCGGAGTTGATCGACAAATTTGCGGCAACGTCGCCTGGGAAGGCGTCGCATCAACCCTGGGGGCCGCTGATCCGATGGTTCCCGATGATCTTGTCCACAGCAAATTCATTCTTATTTGGGGCGCCAATACGGTCGCGACCAACCTGCACCTGTGGAGCGGTCCCATCCGCGAAGCACGACGCGCAGGCGCCAGGGTCGTGGTGGTGGATCCGGTACGCACCCCCACCGCGGCGCATGCCGACTGGCATGTTCAACCCAGGCCCGGAACCGATGCGGCGCTGGCGCTGGGGATGATGCACATCATCGTGCGAGACGAATTGCACGATGCTGAATACATTGAACGACACACGATCGGGTTCGACCAGTTGAGTGAGCGTGTCGCCGAATTTCCCCCCGAACGGGTCGCCGAGATAACCGGCGTCCCCGTTGATGATCTCGAAACCCTGGCGCGCGAATACGCCACGACCACGCCCGCCGTCCTGCGGCTCATGGTTGGCATGGAACGCTATTCCAACGGTGGCATGAGCTTTCGCACGGTGGCGTGTTTACCGTCGTTGATTGGTGCCTGGCGCCATGTCGGCGGCGGCATTTTGCAGTTCGTCTCCAGCCTCTTCGCCGAAGCGCTGGATCACGATGCGATCTTCCCGACCGACGAGCCCGAACCAGCCAGAACGGTGCACCTGGCACAACTCGGCAAAGTGCTGACCGACCCCGATATGGCACCGCCCATTACGTGGATGCTGGTCTACAACCTGAACCCGGTAGTGACCCTGCCGAACCAAAATCTGATCATCGAAGGCCTGAAGCGCGAAGACCTTTTCACCGTCGTGCACGAGCAATTCATGACCGACACGGCGCGCTATGCCGATGTCATCCTGCCCGCGACCACCCAGCTTGAGCACTGGGAACTCATGCCGTCCTGGGGACACACCTATCTTGCGATTAATCCACCAGCCATCGAGCCGCTGGGCGAGGCAATTTCCAATACTGAATTGTTCCGCCGGCTATCGGCCGCACTCGGCTATACGGAAGATAAACTGTTGAGTGACGATGTCACACGTATCCGACAAATACTAGCCAGTGGCACCGATTACGTCGACGGCATCACCTTCGAGTCCCTCATGGAAAACGGCTGGGCGAAACTGAATACCGACAGCTACGCGCCCTATCGCAATGGCGAATTCAAAACGCCAAGCGGCAAGACCGAATTTTACTCCGAAACCCTGGCTGAACAGGGCTACGACCCCCTGCCGAACTACATCCCGCTTGGTGTATCGCCCGGGGTCGATGACAACAAACCGTTCCGGCTGGTGACATCCAAGACCAGCCATTTCCTTAATTCCGAGTACGTCAACCTGCCGCACCGGGGTACTGAAAAACACGTTCCCGAGATCCATATCAACCCGGAAGACGCCGAAGCACATGATGTTGCCAGCGGTGACATGATTTGCATGTTCAACGAACTGGGCGAAGTCGAAGCAAGCGCCCGCGTGTGCGAAGACACGGCGGCCGGCGTGCTGTTCATGCCGTTTAACTGGTGGGCCTCTTCGACCCGTAACGGGCAGTCCGCCAACGCGCTGACGCCAGACAGCCTGAGTGACCGCGGCATCGGCAGCAATGCTTTCGATGCGCGGGTCGACATTCGCAAGGCCGGCTGAGGAGATCCCAATGGCCCATCTGCCGACCAGGCTCCGTCGATGCTTGCCGCTCCTGTGCAGCGTTCTGCTGTTCCTGCCCACCCATCTGCACGCGACAGAAACGTACACCCGACCGGCGCCGCTGTTTGACGATCTTGGCGATTACGAAGTTGCCATCACCACAAAGTCACCTGACGCCCAGCGCTATTTCAATCAGGGCATGATGCTCGCCTGGGGTTTCAATCACGCCGAGGCCGTCCGCTCGTTCCGTGCCGCGCAGGCACTCGACCCGGCGTGTGCCATGTGCTTTTGGGGTGAAGCGTTCGCGCTCGGTCCCAATATCAATAAGCCCATGGATCCCGCGGACGCTCCGGCCGCCAGCGCGGCCGCGGCGAAAGCCGATGAGCTGCGCGAAAGCATCACTCCGCGCGAACAGGCCTACGTCGATGCCATGGTCAAACGTTACACCGCGGTTGCCCCCGGCAACCGGCGACCGCTCGACAAGGCATTCAGCGACGCCATGGGAGAGGTCGTCGATCGGTTCCCGGACGATCTCGACGCTGCGGCCATCCATGCCGAGGCAATGATGAACCTTATGCCTTGGGATTACTTCACTGCCGACGGCGAACCGAAACCACTCACCACTACAGTGATCAGCACACTCGAATCAATCCTTGCGCGCAATGCGGACCATGCCGGTGCCATTCATCTGTATATCCATGCGGTCGAAGCATCGCGCACGCCTGAGCGGGCCGAAGCCGGCGCAGATCGACTCGGCAAGCTGGTACCGGGATCCGGTCACCTTGTTCACATGCCCTCGCACATTTATCTCCGGGTCGGACGCTACCATGATGCAACCAAGGCGAACGAGCTGGCCGCGCTGGCCGATGAGTCGTACATCAACCAATGCCGTGCCCAGGGCTTCTATCCGGCACTTTACTATCCCCACAACGTGCACTTCCTGTGGTACACCGCGAGCCTGGAGGGGCGTAGCGGTATCGCCATTCCAACGGCACGTAAACTGGCCGACAAGGTCCCGGTTGATCTCATCGACGACGTCCCTCTGATCGAACAGTTCCTCGCAGTACCGCAATACGGACTCATTCGCTTCGGCCGCTGGGACGCGGTGCTGGCGGAACCCAAACCGGCCCCCGGACTCAAATTTGCGACTGCGATGTGGCATGCCGCTCGCGGCATCGCTTACGCAGCAAAAGGCGACCTCGAAAATGCTCACGCTGAGCAGAAGCTTTTTGCCGGCAGCGCCAGCTGGTTCGGCGCCGACGCTTTCGCCACGTACGGATATCCCGCGCACGAGTTGCTGGCGATCGCCAGACACCTGCTTGCTGCGGCCATTGCCAGCGCGTCGGACCACGTCGATCAGATGATCGGTGAGTTTCATGCCGCGATCGAGATCGAGGATGCATTGCCGTACATGGAGCCACCGTACTGGTTCTTCCCTAACCGCCAGCTACTCGGCTACGCCTTGCTTAAACGAGGCCGCGTGGCAGAAGCCGAAGCGGCATTTCGCGATGATCTTAAAAAGGTGCCCAGCAATGGCTGGTCGCTGTCTGGCCTGATCAAAAGCCTGACCTTACAGGGCAAAGCGCACGCCGCCGAGGCGCTCGCAGACACGCTCCAACAAAGCTGGTCCCGCGCTGATGTCGCCGTGCACCCGGGCGACATCAACTATTTCTAGCCGGCTACTGCAAACCGATTACAGAGCCCGCGGGGTGTTGCGCACCTAACGGCGAGCCAGACTTGTCCGCATTGATGCCGAGCGTTCAGGTGTGCAGCCAGCATCCGTTGTCACTCACGACGTCTTTGCACAGGCGCGGTGGCTTTTCCGAGTCCGCGTCGCGAATACCCCGGTTCAGGCGTTTTTCCGCGGGACCCAGACCTGCGCTCGACCGCGGGCGACGCGCGCCTCGGCCACCAGGCATTCCGTGTCCAGCGCGATTCTTTGTTTTTCCTGGTCAATTTCAACGACCGTTGCGCGCGCGACCACGGTGTCGCCAACGTGCACGGGCTTCAAAAATCGCGTTTCCTGTCCCATATAAGCCGCGCCGGGTCCAGGCAAGCGCGTACCCACGAGGGTTGACCACAGGCTCGTGGTCAACATGCCATGGATGATGCGCCGTTTGAATCGAGTGGAAGCCGCAAATTCTTCATTGAGATGCAGGGGGTTTACGTCGCCGGACGCGCCCGCGAACGCAAGGACGTCGGCGTCGGTAAAGGTTTTGGCAAAAACGGCTGACATCCCGATCTCCAGTTCTTCGAGGTAGTAGCCGTGTTGGGCCTGATTGACATCGTTGGTCATGATGGTCTCGCTGCTTTCCGGATACGCGACTTTATCGTTACTCAAACAGTACTGCACCGGCCTCTCGAAGCAGTTCCTTCAAGATGCTGCGGTGACAATAGTCCGGATCCGCGCAGTAGCAACCGACCGAAAAATCGGTTTGGCGCGAAAACAGCGCGAGTAACGCCAGGGTCCGACCGGGCTCGGATTTCGACATTTCAGTGCGGTACCTGCGCACAAATCTAGGCCATTGTTTATCGCGGTCATCACCTTGTACGAGTTTGATGGTCTCTGGTTGCGGTGACAGGAGCGGCAACCACACATCAAAATAGTCACGTGCGGCGTAGTCTTCGCGTTTGACGCCGCGTGGTGGCCGTCGCACGGTTCCGACCCGGATGCCCTCGCCTGGCTGTCTGGGACTGCCCAGTTGAATAATTCTTACTGCCATATCACTTGAGTTACCGATCGAGTGAAGCCGCGCTAAACTGTCTGGCGATGAGCAGCCGAGAGCCAACTGCCCGCTACGCACTCAATCTCCTGCTTGATCAGGATTATCGCCTGCTTTTGCTCCGCCGTAGCGACGCAGCAAAGCTTGGGGCGGGTCAGTGGGGATTGCCAGCCGGCAAAATCGAACCGGGTGAAACACCCGAGGCAGCGGCCGAGCGTGAAATGGATGAGGAGATCGGTCCCAAGCACGAGGTTGAACTGACCCGTTACGTCGGCCCCATCCGCGACAGCTTTTATGGCGGTCAATTCGAAATCCACTTGTTTCAGCGAAGCTGGACGGGGGGTTCGGTCGAACTTAACCACGAACACACAGCCTTCGCCTGGGTCGGACAGGACAGCATCCGGGAATACGACGTCATGCTCGGTATTGAAGAAGACATCGCCATCCTTGGATTCTGGCCAGTCGATTGTCTGAATCCCGAACGCTTGCCGGCGGCATATCGGGAATCATGACGGCGGTCGACCTGCACAGCGAATGCATCGGCAGCGGCCCGCCGGTGGTTGTACTGCATGGATTGTTCGGAGCCGGGCGCAATTGGCTGACCGTGGCGCGGCGCCTGTCGAGCGCATTTGAATTTCATCTTGTCGACCTGCGCAATCACGGCCGCTCACCACATACGACATCGATGACCTATACCGACATGGTCGCCGACGTGCTGCGCATGCTCGACCAGCGCCGACTGACACGCCCCATCGTGGTCGGCCACAGCATGGGCGGCAAGGCTGCCATGACGCTGGCGATTCACCATCCTGAGCGACTGACGCGCCTGATCAACATCGATATCGCGCCGGTCAGCTACCCGGACCGGTTCGCGGACATGATTGCTGCCATGCGCACCCTTGATCTGTCGACTATCAGGCGACGCCACGAGGCCGACGACGCGATGGCGACGGCCATCCCCGAAACCCAGGTGCGCCAGTTCATCCTGCAGAACCTGGTGTTCAGGGACGGCGTGGTGGCATGGCGGGCAAATCTCGCAACCTTGCAGGAGCAAATGCCACACATTCTTGGCCCGATACCCGTCGCCGACAATGCCAGCTTTGATGGTGATACCTGGTTCATCCGTGGTGAACGCTCTGACCGCATCACTGCCAGCGAGATCCCCGTGATCCGACGCCTTTTCCCGTACCACCAAATCGAAACAGTGCCGGGCGGCGGCCACTGGCCACACGCTGAAGCACCGGAGGCTTTCCTCGAGCTGTTTCGACGGGCACTTGACGGTTAGCGCCCACGTGGTGGATTTGCGGCACACGCGTAGGCACAATGCCGCCTCTTTTTTCTCCAAGACCCTGAGCGATGGCAAAAAAGCACGTCAATAAAGTAGTTCTGGCTTATTCCGGCGGCCTCGACACGTCGGTCATCCTTAAGTGGCTGGAAGATGAATATCAATGCGAAGTCGTGACCTTCACTGCTGATATCGGGCAGGGAGAGGAACTCGAGCCGGCACGCAGCAAGGCGCAAAAAATGGGCGTCAAGGAGATCTATATCGACGACCTCACGGAGGAATTTGTCGCTGATTTCGTCTATCCGATGTTCCGAGCCAACACAATTTACGAGGGCGAGTACCTGCTTGGCACGTCGATCGCGCGTCCGTTGATTGCCAAGCGGCTGGTAGAAATTGCCCGGGAAACAGGTGCCGACGCCATCGCCCATGGCGCCACCGGTAAAGGCAACGACCAGGTTCGTTTTGAACTCGGTGCTTATGCCCTGGAACCGGGTATAAAAGTCATCGCGCCATGGCGCGAGTGGGACCTGAACTCGCGCGAGAAACTACTCGCCTACGCCGAGCAGCACGGCATACCCATTGAATATAAATCGGGTTCCGGTTCGCCCTATTCAATGGATGCTAATCTGCTGCACATCTCCTATGAGGGTGGCATTCTCGAAGATCCGTGGGCGACGGCCGAAGATGGCATGTGGCGCTGGACCGTCGCGCCGGAACTCGCCCCGGATACACCGACAGTGCTTGAGCTCGAATACCGGGGAGGTGACGTTGTCGCTATCGATGGTAAAGCCATGTCCCCCGCTACCGTGCTTGCACATCTCAACCGCATCGGTGGCGAAAATGGCATCGGCCGACTCGATATCGTCGAAAACCGTTACGTCGGCATGAAATCCCGCGGCTGCTACGAAACACCCGGCGGCACCATCATGTTGAAAGCGCACCGTGCGATCGAGTCGATCACGCTGGATCGCGAGGTTGCCCACCTTAAAGACGACCTGATGCCCCGCTACGCTTCGATGATTTATAACGGCTACTGGTGGAGCCCGGAGCGACGAATGCTGCAGGAAGCGATTGATGCTTCGCAAAAACACGTCAATGGATTGGTGCGAGTCCGTCTCTACAAGGGGAACGTCATCGTTGAAGGCCGGGCCTCGAAAAGTGACAGCTTATTCGACGCGTCGCTGGCAACGTTCGAGGACGACGCTGGCGCCTATGATCAGGCCGACGCTGAAGGGTTCATTCGCCTGAATGCCCTGCGCCTGCGCGTCGGGTCTGGGCGGGGTTGAGGGCGCAAGCTAGTCCCATAAGCTCCCAAATCAGACTCGCAATTGATCGGGGAGTTTCCCGTCCACTCGAGTTTATTCTATTGGCCCACGCAGCAGCAGGCCGGCTACCAGCCGCCAAGCCCACAAACCCCGCATCAGGACGTCCCTGGGGAGGCGGGCCGCATATGTGGAAACAGCACCACATCACGGATTGAAGCCGCGTCGGTCAACAGCATCACGAGGCGATCAATGCCAATGCCTTCGCCGGCCGTGGGCGGCATGCCGTGCTCAAGGGCGCGAATGTAGTCGGCGTCGAAAT